>JABDHI010000026.1:4824-38187 GCA_013285655.1 Bacteroidota bacterium | reverse complement strand
ATGCCCAGAAATCTATAAGCACCACTTTGCCTTTAAAGCTCGATAGCGATACGCTCTTTCCTTCAGGGTCATTCATAGTAAAATCAGGTGCAGCAGAACCTACCATTACACGCTTTAGGTTAGCCACATCGCTATGGAACATAGCTACGTAAGGCGACTTTGGATACGCCTTATTCAAGGCATCATCCAATGCAAAGTAAGTAGCAGAGTTATCATCAAAAGGCAACATTTGTATATACGCCAAACAAGCAAACGATGTTGGGTGTTGCTTAACAAAATCAGTTACATAGTTCTTTTGGTTGGTAAGCATAGCGTCGTATGGCTTTTCGAACGCTTTGCTTAACGAGTCCATCTTAACGGTATCGCCACCCATGGTATTTACAAGGGCTTGGTATAGCTTCTTCAACGAATCCATTTTTATCTCCGTCCTTTTCATTACGGTATTCACATCAAGGAAAAGCTTTGAGTCTTCCGATCCGGTTACGGTATAGGTGTTACCTAAAAACTGAGAGTTACCGTCAACGGTTACATGCTCAGCAGAATCAAGTATCAATGTAGCATAGTCAGATTCGGTGATACGCAGGTTATAAAAACCCTTCATAATACCCTTAGTATGGAACGTATACTTGCCACCTTTCTCTATCTTGGTCGAATCGACATGGAAGGTACCTTGTGTGCTAAGCCTGTCAAGGTAAATGCTTATGCCCTCGCCACCACCGGTTAGGGTTCCGCTTAGTTCGAAGCCAGCTGATGAGCCGCCCATTTTGCAGGCCGATAATCCTACTATTGATGTTAATACTGCCAGTTGCTTTAGTTTCATTGTGTCCTTTTATGTTGTTTATCTACGAAATACTCTCGTTTTCAGATTTAATTTCAAACCGCAATTTACATATTTTTTGTTGCGTGATTAGGCACAATCCTTTACATCTATGTGTCAAGTCCTGTCATCATCTCTCTTCACCTCACGTGCCATGGCTTTTGTGCAATGGTAGTTCGCGTTAGGGATAGCAGTGAAAAGCCCACAGCGCAGCGAGGACTTGTAACGTATAGCCCGACCCGAGGCACTAGGGGAACGCCAAAATTAAATGGAAGAGATTCTTCGTTCCTCAGAATGACAAAAAATTGAGATTGCTTCGTACCTCGCAATGACGAACTCTACTTATCCAACGCGTCTTTAACAAGCTTACTGGCGAGCTTAGGATCAGCCTTACCCTTCGATAACTTCATAACCTCGCCCATAAATAAACCCAGCAGACTAGCCTTACCACCCTTATACTCAATAACCTTTTCAGGGTATTTGGCAATGGCTTCGGCAACAAACTGCTCTAACACGCTGCTATCACTCTCTTGTATCAGGTTATGTTCTTCAGCTATTTGTTGGGCAGTCTTACTTTGGTTCTTCACCATTTCGGGGAAAATACGCTGCGATGCCATGGTATAGCTTACCTTGCCCTGTTCTATCAATGCAATGATCTCGGCAATTTTAAAGGCCGGTAACGGAAACTCTTTTATAGTAACCGCATTCTCGTTCAGGTACGATTTAATATCGCCCATCATCCAGTTAGCAGCGGCTTTATAATTGGTAGTCTGTTGGGTGAGTTGCTCAAAGTATAATGCAAACTCTTTATTATCTACAATAACCGCAGCATCGTAATTGCTCAGGTTAAATGTGCCTGTATATTTCTCTAACAGTTCTTCAGGCAATGGTGGTAATGTTTGCCTTACCTCTTCAATATCTCTAGGAGTAACTATTACAGGCGGAAGATCTGGCTCCGGGAAATAGCGGTAATCATCAGCTGATTCTTTAGTACGCATTAAAAAGGTGGTACCCTTGGCAGCATCAAAGCTGCGGGTTTGCTGGGTTAATACCACTCCCTTTTCTACTTGTTCTATCTGGCGTTCTATTTCATGGCCAATAGCTGACTGCACATTACGTATCGAGTTCATGTTCTTCACCTCTATTTTGGTGCCAAACTTCTCAGCGCCTTTTAAGCGGACCGATACGTTAGCATCACAACGGAGACTACCCTCTTCCATATTCCCATCGCAAATTTCGAGGTAACGAACCAAGCGGCGTAATTCGGTAAGGTATTGGTAAGCCTCGTCGGCATTGGCAATAACAGGTTCGGTAACAATTTCTAATAAGGGTACGCCGGCACGGTTAAGGTCGATAAGGGTATCGTAAGCATCCTGGTCGTGTATGCTCTTACCGGTATCTTCCTCCATGTGTATGCGGGTAAGCTCAACCTTCTTTTTACCGTTAGGGGTGTTTATGGTAATGTAGCCACCGGTGCAAATAGGTGTTAAATGCTGTGTTATTTGATAGCCCTTAGGCAAATCGGCGTAGAAATAATTTTTACGGGCATATTGGTTTTCGCGGGTAATGTTGCACTTGCAGGCAATGCCCAGCTTAATGGCAAACTCAATAACCTTTTTGTTCACCATAGGCAATGTGCCGGGGTGCCCAAGGCTTATGGGGCTTACCTGTGTATTAGGCAATCCGCCATATTCGGTTGAATCGGCACAATAGGCCTTGCTTTTGGTAAGCAGCTGTATGTGCACCTCGAGCCCTATAATAGGCTCATACTTATCTATAATTGCTTTATCCATATGGAATGTAAAAATACGAGATAATTGTGAATAGTGAGTGGCGAATGGTGAATGCTTTTCAACCACTAAGAAACCTGTTTTACCGCAGAGGCGCAAAGACGCAAATTTATCTCCGCTGAAGGGGGGCAGTGGAGGATTTTTCACCACTAAGCACACAAAGAAAAGACACACCGGGATTCACTAAGACCTCACCCTGCCCTCTCCTTGCAAAAAGGAGAGGGTAAATACATGGGCGCTCTTTTACACCGAGTTTAAACCTGGGGCTATTAACATTACATTCAAACAGAGTGTTTACAATGAAAATTCCGCCCCCTCTAATTGATCAAGGAGAGGGGATAAAGGGGTGAGGTTTTGCCTTAAGAAATAACAATAAAATAACAATAGAATTAACAATGACCCACCTTTTGAAAGCCCCTGTTTACAATAGGTCTATTGTTAATAACAATGAAAAACAACCTGAATATCAATTAATTATGCAATTAATTGATTACCAATCAATTATGCGACTAGCTATTTAAAATCGGAATAATCAATCTTAAAAGGGCTAACTCCGTCAGGAACAAATTTTATAGAGCCTAAAACATTTGACTCAAAAGAATAGTAGTGTGTAATATCAACAAAACAAGATTTTATTGCAAAAACATGGCATTTATTAATCAATGGTGAAGGACATTCCTCAAAGAAAGTTTCGAAAAATCTTTCTTTAGTCATACCCACCTGAATATTATATGCTAATAAAAAACCATCATCATTAATACTACCTTTAACAATATAACTAACCTTTACTCCTTCTTCTATGGTATCGAAACACAAAATAACTTTATCCCTATCTAATGATACCATTTCATAATGATTCCCTTCACTTACTTTAGAAGAAACATTAAGCCCGCTTAGCACACTACTTCTTATTTCATGAGGGTTGTTTATTTCACCAAATGGGAAATAAACATAATCGGCACTAGCAACAATAGTTAGTGTATCATTCGATAGGCTAGCAACACAATTATCTCTAAAAAATGGTTGAGGCAGAACATTGTAATTCGTACCATCTATTTTCACAAACTGGGCAGAGTCATGTCCCCAGTTTTCGCCCAAAATATATTGAGCTGGTGCAGTAGTCAAGTAATATATTTCTCTGAATGGGCCATCGCCGGCATCAAAATACCAGGGGAACTCTTTGAGCAATATAGCGGCTTGCTTATTACCGCCAACTGCACCAAGTAAAAGTACGTCCAAGACGTCCAGCCCCGGTTCATCACTATAGCCAAGTTTTTTTTGGGATTTAAGTATACTATCTTTCAGCCATTTACAAACCTTTTTAATACTATCATTCTGCAATACACTTAGCCGTGGCGGGGTAAAACAATACCTGAAATCACTTTTGAAAATTGCTCCGTTCGGCTTTACTTTTAAAACCATATAACTTATAGGGTAAGCATCTAAGCCCGACATATCATCGTTATATAATTCGACCACCCTTTCTATTATAAGGCTATCACCACTGTCTTTCACTAAATACTCATCCCCGTCATCGGTTAACGATTGATAAGAAATAGCACTATCTCCCTTACAGTCGTTTATAACCAAGTTAATAATCACATTAGTATCTACAATATAGTCATCTTGTATCGCCTTCTCTCCACAAACAATAAGCCTATCCTTATAGTTAATTTTTTTGTTGCCTTCGCACTTACAAAGCCCTTTGGCCTGGCCAAAAGAGCCAAGCGATATAAAACAGAGAAGTAATATGATTCCAATGCTTTTCATTACTAATTTTTAATTGAACGTGGTTCGTGGTTAAACTTACCCGCAATTTACGGTATTTATTACAACAAACTGCTAACCATTCCGTTATATATCATCATGTATTAACCAATCTTTTATTATCAAATTCATTCGTAGCTTTACTCCACCATGAAACCACAAACCACACTACTAACTATTGCCACTGCATTTTTATGTGCTATTAGTATTACAACTCAAGCACAAAAAGACAGTACCAAAGCCTTCCTATTATCACACAACGATCAGTTGGTTATTGGTGTTTATGCCGGGCAAAACCTAACGTTCCCAAAATCGGCAAACGATTACCTTGGAATTTCAACCGCACAAAGTTACTCCTCAGCTATGACCGGTAATATCTTTCAGCTTAGTATTAAGTACAAATTACCTCAAAAGCTTTTTTTTAATACAGGCCTTACTTATCAAACACAAAACACTCAGGTAAGTAATTTTGGCGGGTATGATTACCCGTTGGTTAGCTCTTCCCCTGCACCAAGTAATACTTACAATAACGATTTATACGTTTATAAATTAAGTAGCAATTATATAGGTGTTCCTTTAGGTGTAGGTTATTTTTCCACCAACAAAAAACTTACTTACTATGCATCATTTTGCCTGGAGTTTTTTTACAACTACAAATACAACATACAAGTATATGATGACAGTAAAGGGTTTATAGTAGATGACGAAACATTTTATACCTATCGCCCACGCTTTGGCTGGACCTATGGCCTTTATGATAACAACTGGGCGCCATTGGGCGTATTCGGCATGTTAAGTTTTGGCCAAAGCTATATGATAATGCCTAAAATTGCAGTTTCGTATGAAGCTACCGCAAGATTTAGCAATCCATTAAATACTGCCCCTTTTGAATACCATACTGCGGCTTCGCTTTCATTAAACCTAGGACTTACCTATTCCATAGACTTAGACAATACAGGTTCTTTTTTATTACCGGGAAAAGAAAAAGATTCAAAAAAACATATGGCAGGATTTAAGCTCGCACCAAATTTTTTTGTTGTCACTCAACCAACAATTCAAAGTGGTTTAAGTTTCAGCTATGATTTCAGTGTTCAATTTAACCTAACAAACAGATTTGCCATAGAAACCGGTGTAGTTATTGATAATTACAGTAGTGCTTATGCATTATCAGCTACCAGTTTAGGAATACCCTTGATTGCAAAATATTATTTCCCTAAAGAAAATGGTCCGTCGTATTTTATTGGTGCGGGAGTTCATATGGATTGGCTTAATGATTTTGATTGGGCTTGGACGGGATATTGGGCAAAGTACGATATTGGCTGGATAAAGCCAATTGGAATTATTGAAAACGGTTGGGATTTTAAGCTTGGAAACAATTATGTTTTAACAACAGCCTTTGGTTTCGAAAACTGGATTAAACCTATTCTACTTTCAAATATTAATCTCAGCGGTACTTACGATCCATATTTTGTCCTTTTCGGCTCAATAGGTATGAGCTATAGCTTTTAATTACTCACCCTACCCTCTCTACAATAGAGAGGGTAATACGCAGGAGGTTCTTTTAATCCCGCAATCCTGCGGGACTACTAACATTATACTCCTCCGGAGTATTAATATAATTTTGTTCAATCCCTCTCCTTACTCAAGGAGAAGGCAGGGTGAGGTCGAGAAAGGAATAGATTCTTCGCTCTGCTCAAAAGGACAAAAAAATTAAAAGTGATATTCCTTATTCTTGCGGGTAAACTCTTCGTCGGTTAATACAGGGTTAACCGTTATATGGCGGAAAGTATATTCTTCAAACAAACCCTTCTCATCTTCAACTTTTATAAAAACAGGCAAGGTTGTAGTTTTATCTATATACAAAGTCATTTGCTTGGCATAGGTATTGGGTACCATAATTGTTTGGCCGGGAGTAACCGAAGTAAATGACGGTATTTTATTGTGTGCCATTATCATGTATTCGCTAAGGCCAAGTTTTTTGGCAATGGTAAGCACTGTTTCGTTAGGCAATACCTTATAGGGTACGTATTTAAAATCGGGCACTATAACCTGCAGGTTGTAACAGCTAATGCCTTTAAAGTTCACTTCGCCCATAAACAAAAAGTGCGATGCATATTCGTTACCGAAACTGTTCTTGGTATGCTTCAGCACATCTTCGAAATAACTGTAGCCTGTAGCAGCCACACTGTGGTGCTGGTCTTTGCGCATCAGCGACCCATCCGGGTCGAGCGACATAGTGGTATACGGAAACTGGGCTGGGTGCACGTAGGCCCTGTTCTTATTAAAATTATCTACCCAAAGCACTTCTGTACCGTCCGACATTTTAACATATATCTTACGTGGGGCTTGCTGTATCTTTACAAAGTTGCTATCGGTATGTAACTGGTCGGTAGCTAACCTTTCGCTATAGGTCATTTGGTAGGTGAGTGTTTTGGCATTATCAATGCTCTTAAACACGTCTTCGAGTACTATTTGCGGATCTATATACCGTGGCCCCGATGCGGGCATTGCAGCAAGTGCAATTGCGGCTAACACCGATAAACTTATTAATTGTAATCCTTTCTTCATACACCTGGCTTTATACTTGGTAATGACGTATGATTAATATCATTACCTTACTGAAGCAAAAATAAAGTGGTATATAACAATATACCAGCCTTATTAGGTAAAAGTAATGGGTTAAGCAGGTAAATTACAATGCTTTATCGGTGAACTGGGCTATTACCTTACCGATAAGGTAGCGTTCGCGAGGGCTGCTTTCAGTTCATCCAGGCGTTTTTGGTCAGCAGAGTTTATGCCACCCTCCCATTCTATAAGTTGTATGCCGCGTTCAACATACATCCGGTTATTAGGTATCTCTAAAGATATCTTTGACAACTTATCTAAAAAATCGCTTGTTTTCATTTTCTCTGTAGTCATCATAAGTATGGCTTTTTAAAATTCAAACTTGTAACCAATTCCTTTTAAGGTTGTTATTTTATCGTCGCCCAGTTTTTGGCGAAGCTTACGAATGTGCACATCTATTGTACGGTCGCCCACTACAACATCGCCACCCCATATTTTGTTCAGTATATCTTCGCGGGTAAAAACCTTGCCGGGTTTAGAGGTTAACAACGTAACCAGCTCAAACTCTTTCTTGGGCAACGTATATTCCTCGCCATTTACGGTAACACTAAAGCTTTCGTTATTTATTTTCACTCCTCCGCCTACATCTACAATGCCCTGGCGTACCTCAGCACGGCGGCCGCGCCTTAACATGGCATCAATACGGGTTATAAGCACACGCAGGTTTAGCGGCTTAGATATATAATCGTCAGCACCAGCCTCAAGGCCTGCTATTTGCGAATAGTCTTCGGTGCGTGCCGTTAAAAATATGATCATAGCATCCTTTGTTTCCGGTAATTGCCTCAGCTCCTTGCATGCTTCAATGCCATCCATCACAGGCATCATCACATCCAGTATAATTAAATCGGGCAACACCTCTTTGGCCACATCAATAGCCTGTTTACCATCTGATGCGGTGAATACAATGGCCCCGTGTTTTTTTAGATTGTACGACAGGAAGTCAAGTACATCGGGTTCGTCGTCTACTAGCAGTATTTTTGTCCCCTTCATCCAGTGTTTATTTACTCTTCTGGCACAAAGTTATCGCTTATAATGCACCCTTTTTTGACTTAACAAATACATAATATTACATTCTCATTCAATTAACAAATACTTAAAATGGTAATGAATATTTAACCCAATTGTGCTGAACGCCTTAACAATGGCTCCGTTTAAGGGCAGCTTATTTTTTAGGTATCTTTACAGGGCAAAAGCCCTTTATTAAATGAAATTTACCACTTACCTTTTACTCACTACTTTTACTTTACTGCTGGCCTGCAATACCCGACAAGCCGATACCAAAAAGCAAAGCACCTCAGTACCTAATGATTCTGTTAAAGGGTTGCCTCCATTAAACGCGGCTTTGTTCCCGGTTAAAAATATGACAAGCAGCAACCTGTTAAAAGTACTACCACGTGCCACATACGACTATTTAGATTCTGCTAATAAAACACCTTACACTATTTTAGATAGCGCACAGGTAATGAAATACATTCAACCCGTTTACCCCGATTATGCCGTTTGGTTTTTCGGGCAGGTAAAACTCATTTCGTGGCAAGATAAGATGGGCGACCTGCAACCCTTCATCGTCCGTATTGATGGACAAGATTACAATGGCCTTGTATATATAGTACTGAACAAATACAATATTCCGGTATCGAAATTTGAATTAACCGGAGGCCCTTATGATGTAATAACGGACAGCACTTACGTTATGCCTACTTACTTTCATTCAAAGATCAGGAATGGAGAGATAGACTCTTATAAATTATATATGTACTATTGGGTAGGCGATTCTATTCAAAGGCCATTTAATATTGATTCGATATGCAGTAAAAGCATGGTGCAACCTGACGGAAAAATAATAACCACACGTACCGACAGCGTGAGATACACGCGCATGAAATGCCCCCAATTTGTATTTATTGCCCAGGAACAAAACGAAACCGATTGAAAACTACGCCCAAATACATTTCGGCCTTTGCAATTGTGGGTATTATTTACCTGTCTGTTTATTACTGGCTTACCACTTTAACGGAAGATGAACCGAGCATTGGCGTTTTATTTTTGCTTTTGTTCGGAACATTAGCCGGGTTAATTGGTGGCGGCCTTTCAATACAACATGATGAAACAAAAGCATCATTAACATACCTGAGCATTTGCCTTTTTAATATCTTATTTATTATCATTTTGATTGGTGCAAACTTTAGCCCTCTTGCTTTAATATTCCTGCCTTCCGTTCTATTAGGCTTATTGATGCTTTTTCTTCACATAAAGGCATTGCGTGCAATTAATAATCAAAAACTATGAGGAGAGCCACCAAATACATTTTGGCCATTGCAATTGTTGGGCTGGTTTACCTATGCGCTTATAGCTATTGGAATAACCAACCATTTCACGATGATATAGGCCTTGACTTTTTATTTATTTACCTGGCAGGTGGCATTGCAGGTTTTATTGCTGCTTTGGCAGCAATTGTATTCGACTTTAAGAGATCTTCCTTGTTTTATTTAAGCGTTTGCTTGTTCAATCTCTCATTGGGCCATATATTTATTACAACTGGTTTTAGCGGAGTGTTCATTGCTTTTTTATTGCCTGTAATTATGGGCTTAACAATGCTCATCATGCATGTTAATGCATTGAAGCAGAAGCAATAAAAGTCACCTCTTACCACACGTAAATAATACAACATTTACGACAAGTAGTACAACAACTACCCGCACAAAAAACAAGACTTTTGTTATATAACTAATACAAAACATTTTGAGCTGGACGTGGTGGGGTTTTCTGAGTATTGCCTTAGTGGTAGTGGTTGTAGGAAAGGGACTACATATTTGGAGAAAGAAATAAATAAAAAAGCCCCGCATTTCTGCGAGGCTTTAATTCGTAATTCCTAATTTTTAATTCTTAATTGAATTAGATTCCCATTTTCTTCCTGATGTCAGCAGGTATAGCATTCTTATTTACCATAATGCTGGTTGTCTTGTATAAGTAAAAGGCCTGCGATACATAAAAATATCCTTTGCAATAGTTTGATGTTCCCCAACTGTTCTTTACTATGTAGTATTCCTGGCCCAATTGATCTTTAGCCAAACCGGTAATTTGCATACCATGGTCATCGGTTGTAGCAAGGTTATCGAAAGCTTCCTGGCGCATTTCCTGTGTAATTTTCTTTTGCGGTACAGGGTTCAAAAACACTGAATCCTTTTGTGCTGATGTCATGTTACCCATTTCAGCTTCCGGCTCAATAGCCAGGCTGTAGTTACGTGCAGAGAAACCTGACTCACTAACGTCCGATCCCCACTCTATAGTATAACCATTTGTAAGTGCGTTATCGGTTATCTTTTGCAGGTCTTCAATAGGCACATTATATGCTTCGCCATTTTCAAAGTTATCGGGCACTTCTAAAATAAACTTACTGTAAAAAGGGTGGTGGGTAAATGAAGTGATCTCAACATAATCGTCGGCATTAAGGCCTAATGACTTAGCAAACGATTGCGGTGTATAGGTCTTGCCCTGGTAAGTAAACTCAGTAGGTACCTTGCCCATATAACCATCTAATGCGCCCTGGTATGCAGCCATCCAGTTCGGATCGAGGTGGCCTTCCGGTAACTTAAGCATTGCATCAAGCATTGCGTGTAATACATTATCAAGCTCGGCAAGCTCAGGCTTTTCCATAGTAGCAGGCATGCCGCTATATGCACTTGCAGGCACTACACCATACATGCGCAATGCGTTAATTACATCATGCGGTTCGCCTCCATCACCAAAGTTGGTGTGGCCCTGGTAGCGCATATAATGTTCTGCCTTAAGCATATACATTTGGTGTATCACAAACATTTGCGATAAGTTGTATGTGCCTTTGCCCATACGCATCAATTCAGATTCTAAGAACGACTGGGTAGAATAACACCAGCATGTTCCCGAGTGAAATTGGTTCTTTACATCGGTAGCACCATTATCTTTTACAATGGTAAACTGGTATTTGCTACCTGCTTTATTGGTTGTAGGTATATCTGGTATGGTAGATACGTTACCTGCACCCGGCTTATCGGGACTTTGTGCAATAGCACCAGAGGCAATAAGAGCAAGGCCTACAAGGCTGTTCCAAATTTTCTGCTTCATGAAATTATTGATTTGTTGTTTGTATTTTGATGATTGGAACGCTGATGACACAGATTATTTATGATAGACACAGATAAATCATATTTAATCATAAGCAATCAGCGCTATCTGCGTTCTGTTTATGTGTTCTATCTATAACGAAATGAATAACGAGCTCACACTCTTTTTCTTTTTACCCATTAAGCCACGTGCTGTTTCTGCAATATCATCCGGGCTATAGCCACATTCTTTATACAACTCCATTTGGGTACCATGTTCAATAACTTTATCGGGTATGCCAAGCCTTACAACTTTTGCGTTGTAGTTATTATCGGCCATAAACTCAAGCACCGCGCTACCCATACCACCCATCAGGCAACCATCTTCAACGGTTATTACCTTATCAAAGCGGGTAAATACTTCGTGTAGCATTTGTGTATCAATAGGCTTAACAAAACGCAAATCGTAATGGGCCGCATCAATACCTTCGTCTGCCAATGCTTTGCAGGCGGTAACCGCAAAATTACCCGGATGGCCAATGGTTAAAATGGCAACATCCTTACCGTCTTTTATTTTACGGCCCTTACCTATTTCAATTTCTTTGAACGGTTGTTGCCAGTCTACAATAACACCATTACCACGAGGGTAACGGATTGATATAGGGCTGGTAACCGTCTCTAGCTGGGCTGTGTACATTAAGTTCCTAAGTTCTACCTCATCCATAGGTGCCGAAACAATTAAGTTAGGCACGCAACGGAAGAAAGCCAGATCATAATTACCATGGTGTGTGGCTCCATCAGAACCTGCAAAACCACCACGATCGAGGCAGAAAACAACTTTAATATTCTGTATGGCCACATCATGTATCACCTGGTCGTAGGCGCGTTGCATAAATGTGGAGTAGATGTTGCAATACGGTACTAAGCCCTGTGTTGCCAAACCTGCCGAAAAGGTAACCGCATGCTGTTCAGCAATACCTACGTCGAAAGCGCGGTCGGGCATAGCTTTCATCATTATATTTAGTGAGCAACCCGTAGGCATAGCCGGGGTAATACCCATTATCTTCGAATTCTTTTCAGCCAGCTCTACTAAGGTGTGTCCAAATACATCCTGGTACTTAGGAGGCTGCGGGCCTTTGTTCTCACCCTTTATAACC
Organism: Bacteroidota bacterium; assembly: GCA_013285655.1. Lineage (GTDB taxonomy): Bacteria > Bacteroidota > Bacteroidia > JABEUT01 > JABEUT01 > JABEUT01. The sequence continues at coordinate 25,949 of JABDHI010000026.1, read as the reverse complement.
TCACCGGTATCTTTATTAAACGTACCTGGAGCATGCCAGAAGGTTTGGTTCCCTTCTTCAGAAAACTTAAAGCCTTTACCTTTCATGGTAAGGGCATGCAATATTTTAGGGCCCGGTATATTTTTAAGTTCTTTTAAAACGTGTGTAAGGCGGGTAACATCGTGGCCGTCAACAGGGCCGAAGTAACGGAAGTTCAACGATTCGAACAGGTTACTTTGCTTGAGCAACGACGTTTTAACCGCGTTCTCAATCTTCGATGCTATATCTTGTGCATTAGGGCCAAACTTGCTTATTTTACCTAACAGCTTCCAAACCTCATCCTTCATTTTATTGTAACCCGGAGAGATGGTCATATCGGTAAGGTAAGCCCGTAAAGCACCCACGTTAGGGTCGATAGACATGCAGTTGTCATTCAGCACCACCAATATGTTCGATTTCGATATACCTGCATTGTTCAAGCCTTCAAAAGCAAGGCCCGCGGTCATGGCTCCGTCGCCAATAACTGCAATGTGCTGGCGGTCGTTCTCGCCTTTGTAGTGCGATGCCGTTGCCATACCCAATGCTGCCGATATAGATGTAGATGTATGCCCAACCCCAAAGGTATCGTACTCACTTTCCTTACGGTTAGGGAACCCGCTAATACCTTTATAAAGACGGTTGGTATGAAAAATATCGCGGCGGCCTGTAAGTATCTTATGTCCATAAGCCTGGTGCCCTGTATCCCACACCAGTTGATCGTATGGGGTATTAAATATATAGTGAAGCGCTACAGTAAGCTCAACCACGCCAAGGCTGCCACCAAAGTGTCCACCCTTTTCCGATACCAGGTCAATAATGAACTGCCTGAGTTCATCACACACCTGTTTAAGCTCTGATTCTTTTAGTTTCCTAAGGTCGGCCGGAAAATTTATTGTGCTTAAGAGATTCTGCGCTTTATCCATCAAAAATTAGCTGTACGTTACCGGAACTTTAATAAGCTTGCAAATGTAGCTAAAACCGTCCATTAAACAAAGGGCAAAATGCACCATATTCTATATTAATTACTGTAAACCAATAGCATACATAACTCAACCCTAACATTGGCATGGATAACGAGGCTATAATGCGTAATATTGCCTTACTTACAAACAAAATACAGGTTGACCGAGCAACTTAATTCCCCCATTATGAGCTTTTTAAAACATCTTTTTGAACCTAAAAAAATAAAAACAGGTATTATTTTTATTGTAGAAGATAATACCATGTATGCAAAAACATTAGCTGCCTTTATAAAGCAGTCCTTTCCTCAAATTAAGGAAGTACGATTGTTCCCCGTTGGCGAAACCTGTGTTACCGAACTTGATACCCATCCCGACCTTATTATAATAGACTATTTTTTAGATACCCGTTATACCGATGCTGAAAACGGTTTGGAAATAGCAAAGCAAATTCGTGTAAAGCATCCTGAGATAAACATCCTTATTTTAAGTTCGCAAAACGATATGAAAATAGCGCTTGAAACAATTACAACCTACAAATGCAGTTATATACAAAAAGACGAAAAAGCATTTGAGCGCGTTAAGGAAGTAATAAATGAGGTGATATAGAGCAAGACCACTTCAATTATAATGCCATAAAATAAAAAAGGTAAAGGCAGTTGCTCTAAATCTGCGAATCTGTGGCAACTCATTTTGTTAGAATGCTTAATATTGCCGCTACATATGAAAAAGCTTCTTCTATCCATTTTCTTACTGGCATTATGCTTTACAACATTTGCACAAGAAGAAACCTTCTCGACAAAAAACAAAAAAGCAATTAAGAGCTTTACCGAAGGCCGCACTGCCTACCAAAACCATAAATACGAAGATGCAGTAAAACTGGCACAGACTGCCATTAAGCAAGATACCTTGTTTGTGGAAGCTTATGCATTACTCGGTTTTATTTATGCCGACATACAACACAACGACGAAGCTATTTCAGAATTTAAGAAGGCTGTATCAATTAACCCCTCAGCATTCCCAACTCTTTTTTATACTATTGGTAATTTAGATGTAACGCAAGGCCAATATGCCGATGGATTGATATACTTACAAAAATTCACATCGACCGGTGCAGGTAATATTGAAATGAAATCGGCGGCCAAAACATTAACTGCCGATTGTATATTCGGTGCTCAGGCTATAAAACATCCTGTACCTTTTTCGCCACAGAATTTGGGAGCCGGTGTTAATACAAAAATGAATGAATACTTCCCAACCATTACTGCCGATGGACAAACACTTTTGTTTACGCGAGAATTAAGAGACTCTATCTTTCCTGATGGTAATGAAGATTTTTACATCAGCAATAAAGATAACATGGGCAAATGGGGACAAGCCTACAACCTGGGGCGTCCGCTAAATACAGAACTGAATGAAGGCGCTCCTACCCTTTCGGCGAATGGTCGCTTATTGATTTTTGCAGGCTGCGACAGGCCCGATAGTTATGGTAGTTGCGATCTGTACTTTTCTATTCGCCATGGCGATCAATGGACGCAAGCACGTAATTTAGGTGCACCTATAAATTCCCGTTACTGGGAATCGCAACCCTGTCTATCGGCCGATGGACGTGCGCTTTATTTTGTGCGTGGCCGTGTAGCGGGTGATGGCATAAAGGACCAGGACATATATGTTACCGAACTTTCTGACTCGGGCACATGGAGCTTTCCTCATAAACTGAGTGATAGCATTAACACACCCGGTCGTGAAGAATGCCCATACATTGCTGCCGACAATCAAACGCTCTACTTCTGTTCTGACGGATGGCCGGGCATGGGTGGTACCGACATATTTGTATCGCGCCGCAAACCTGACGGAACATGGGGAACACCTAAGAACCTTGGCTACCCTATTAATAGCCCCGGCAACGAAACGGGTATTATTGTTAACCCCAACGGACAGCTGGCCTATTTTGCATCTGACCGCAAAGGTGGTTATGGCGGCTTAGATCTTTACGAGTTTAACCTCTATGATTCTGCAAGGCCTACGCCTATTACCTATATGAAAGGTAAAGTGTATGATGCAAAAACCAATCAGCCGCTATCGGCCAGCTTTAGTTTAATTGACCTGAACAGCAAAGCCACCGTTATGCAATCAACATCGATGAAAAGCGATGGAACATTTTTAGTATGTATACCGCTGCATAAAAACTATGCGCTGAATGTTGCCAAAAAGGGCTACCTGTTTTACTCAGAGAATTTCGAATTGAAAGATTCAAATGCTACACGCGTGCACCCTTACACAGTTAACATACCATTGCAACCTATTGATACCGGCGCCACCATTGTATTAAAGAACGTATTTTTCCCGACCAACCAATTCGACCTGAAGCCGGAATCGCAAGTAGAATTAGATAAGCTAGTTGCCTTTTTGCAATTTAACCCGACCGTTAAAATTGAACTAAGCGGACATACCGATAACGTAGGCAGCCCACAAAGCAATATCATCCTATCGAAGAACCGTGCCAAATCGGTTTATGATTATTTAGTAGCGCACAACATTGCAGCCGACAGGCTCACCTACAAAGGTTATGGCCAAACCCGCCCTATTGCCAGCAACGACAATGAAGCAGGCCGAGCACAAAACCGTAGAACAGAGATGAAGATTGTGGCGAAATAAAGTTTGCGGTCTGCGAAACATTTCTTTCGTTTCACCGTTCAATCACTCAAAACCACTATTTACTAAGTGGCTCTTTTTTTATCATTAGTATTTTACTTACTTTATATTATTAAACCACCTAGCATGAAAAAAATCAACCACTTAGCCACATTAATGTTTTTTTTATCATTTACAATCGGGGGGTTCGCGCAAATTCCATTGCAAAAAACCCACCACGCTCTTAAAACATTTAAACAAGGCAAAAGAATTCTTCCTAAAAAGAGCTTGGGTACTAATACAAGCATAATATTAAACTACGATTCTGCTGACGCAATTAATTGGCAGAATTTAGGTACTGTATATTATAGTAATCAAGGGCAACTTACAAATATTCACTACAGTTACCCAACTGATACCTCAACTAATAATTATTATATTATAAACTATGTAACTGTAGCATTTGATTCCTTGGTAGACCCTTACAACAACCTTTCAACGTATACGGCAGATAGTATTTATGTTGATACTATTATAATTCCTATTGTGCATGTTAACCATAGCGGAGTAAATGACACGTTGGATGTGCAACTTTGTTCGGTAGATGCTAATGGGTATCCAACCTCTAACCTATTGAAAGATTTTAAGGTTATTGGCACAAAAATAAGTACCACTAATACTAACAGCGCTATTGGAACTGTTCTTATTCCAATGAATTATCATATTACAAACTCATCAAAATTTTGCATTACTGCAACTTATAGCGGTTCCAAAATAGATAGCTGTTGGTTTACATACGGATTTGGAGGTTTTACCGGAAATTGTCAGGGCGGCACTTATATACTTGCAGATTCAACAAATTATTCTACTGTAAAAAAGTCTAGTGGCACCGGCGAATACACGGCTAATAGTTTTGTCTATTGGGGTAATGCTGATTCGGCAGATAAAAAACCTTGGGGTTATCTGCCTGATAACACTGGCTATAATATCTATATACCTTGTAATAACGACACAGTTTTTAGTCCTGGTGATTCTCATTCTTATATTGAAAACATTAATATATATGCCCAGGTTTCTTTTGTACCAACCTCATCTGTTGTTTATACATCAATAAGTGGTGTTACATATTTAGACCAAAACAAAAATTGCACCTATGATACGACAGACTCATCAGTACCCTATGTTGGATTAGAAGCGGTTGACAGCCTTAATAAAGTTGTCGCTGAATGCATTTCAGATTTTTATGGTAACTACACCTTACAAGGCTTACGTCTAGGGTATACCTATAAAATTAAATTCGATACAAATTCAGGGTTCTTATATAATATAACATGCCCATCAGTAGGATATAGCACGTTAACTGCGCCTACCACCAATGCTAACATAGCTGTTAAATGCCCATCAGGATTCGATTTAACAGGGCAAGTTGGTGCTTGTATTGACACGCCTGCTTTTGGGCAAGTATCTATTTGGGCTTGTGTATATAACAATGGTTGCATATCTGTTAATGGAACTATGAAATTGGTAATTGATACCTCTATTCATATTCCTATAAACGATACAGCAGTTTTTGCTGATACCCTGCCTTTTGTCCATGGTGATACCCTTATGTGGAATTATGCTAATCTTGGACCTTATCAATCAACATATTCATGTATTCAGGTGAATGGAACTATTGACAACCTGCCCAATAACGATAGTGTAAGAATTCAGTTTATAGCAACACCTGTAGCAGGCGATTCAGTACCAAGCAATAACATACAAACTATTTGGGCACACGTTTTCCCAGGCAACTGTATTGGTCTGCCGTACGACCCGAATGGCAAAACAGTTTCGCCTAGTGGTATTGTTCAGCCAACACAACGACTAACTTATACCATTCACTTTCAAAACACAGGAACAGCATCTGCTAAAAATGTAGTGGTAGTTGATACCTTAAGCGCTAATCTCGACCCTACTACTCTCGATATAATATCCAGCAGCAGCCCTATGTTGGTAGAAATAAGCAAAGGCAATATTGTATCATTCATTTTCAACAACATTAATCTAGTAGATACCGGTACCAGTAAATCAGCTAGTATTGGTAATGTTATATATAGTATAAAGCCGATTAGTAACGTAGCACCAGGTGCAACTATACAAAATACAGCAGGCATCTACTTCGATGCCAACGCAGCTGTAATTACCAATACTGCCACAAGTATAATAACCACTACCCCGGCAGGAATTCACCCCCTTACTCCGCCAATACATTTAACGTGCTTCCCTAATCCGTTTGCCACATCAACAAGCGTGGTATTTAATACCGATGGGCAACATTATTTAGAAGTATATGACGCAGTAGGCAGAAAAATGAGAAGCATGCAATGCACAGGCAAGCAATATGAATTGCAACGAGGTAATTTGGCAGCAGGTGTTTACTTTATAAAGGCGTATAATACCAATGGTGGTTATATGGCTACCAATAAAATTGTGGTGGAGTAGTAATTCAACTTATTATCAATTATAAGCCTTTGCATTCCACGCACCATTTTATTACATTTGGTTTTATAAACTCATAAACCCAAACGAACATGATATTACAACAACTCAACTACTTACATGTAATTGTTGCTGCTATCGCCTACTTTGCTGTTGGCTCGGTATGGTTCACACCTATTGGCTTTGGCAAACCCTGGATGGAAGGCTACGGCATATCAATGCCTACCGACCCTGAAATTCAGAAAAAAGTTAGAAAAGAAATGCCGAAATATATGGGCATTACTCTATTACTTTGTTTTGTTGGTACCGTTGCTCTTGCTTGCCTGCAAGGGGTAATAGGCATCAATAGCTTGATGAGCGGAGTAAAACTGGGTATAGCGGCCGGTTCATTTGTAGGTATAGCATTTGCCATGAGCCATATGTACACCCGCAAATCATTCAAACTAACTCTTATTGATTCCGGCTACCATGTTGTGGGTTTAACAATTGCATCTATCATCCTTTCAGTTTGGCACTAAACCAAATTCATATTCTTTAAAATAGAAAGCCACTTCGCTATGAGGTGGCTTTCATTTTTTAGCCCATTACTCTTGGGTTGATGCAAAGTTCCTTACTTTTGGAGGAACAAATGCTGATCATGTACTCGAGCCCATCTATAAGAACTGTGAATGTAACACGCTACCTCCAGCCTTTTCGCGAAGGTGGTTCGTTGCCTGCATTGGCAGAAGCTGACGATGACCTTAAATACGTATTAAAATTCAGGGGTGCAGGACATGGCGTAAAAGCATTGGTTGCAGAACTGCTTGGCGGAGAAATTGCACGTGCGCTTGGGCTTAAAATACCTGAATTGGTTTTCGCGAATTTAGATGAAGCCTTTGGCAGAACAGAAGCCGATGAAGAAATTCAGGATCTGTTGCAAGGTAGCAGGGGCTTGAACCTTGGGCTACATTTTTTATCAGGCGCCATTACCTTCGACCCGGTTGTTACTAAAGTTGATGCAAAGCTTGCCTCGCAAATTGTTTGGCTTGATGCGTTCATCATAAACATCGACCGCACCTTTAAGAATACCAATATGCTTATGTGGAACAAAGAACTGTGGCTCATAGACCACGGTGCTTGTTTATACTTCCATCATTCGTGGACCACATGGGAGACTCATGCAAAGAGCCCGTTTGCACTTATAAAAGACCATGTGTTGTTACCCCAGGCAAGTATGCTTGAAGAAACCAACACTGAGTTTAAACAACTGTTGACTGAAGAAAAACTCCGCAATATTGTAGCGCTGATACCCGATGACTGGCTGCAATGGAACAATATGAAAGAAACACCTGAAGCTATCAGGGAAGTGTACTTGAAGTTTTTACTTATACGCTTAAGCTATTCTGAAACCTTTACAAAAGAAGCACAAAATGCAAGAGAAATACTTATATGAGTATTCGGTAATTCGCGTTTTACCTTTTGTAGAACGGGAAGAGTTCATTAACGTGGGCATTATTCTTTTTTGTAAAAAAGAAAACTTCATTCGCGTTCACTTTACCATTAACGAAGAGAAACTGCGCTCTTTCTCTAAAGACCTCGATGTTGATCAGATCAAATTGAACTTAGAATCTTTCGACAAAATAGCAATGGGCGTTAAAGATTGTGGACCTATCGCATTACTAGATGTGCCGGAGCGCTTCAGGTGGTTAACTGCTGTAAGAAGTTCAGTTATTCAAACATCTCGCCCGCACCCGGGCCTGTGCAATGATCTGGAACAAACAGCAAAACGTTTGTTCGAAGAATTGGTTGCTTAAATTTTAATTGATTCAGCTTTATTGGCTTCGTTCTTTTTCAAGAACTCTTTGGTGTAGCGATAGCCTACATCCATTATCTCTGCTACTTTGCGTATATCAAACAGACTGTAGTTAGCCAACTCTGGTGGTTCAATATACATGTGGCAACCTTCTGCAGAGGCATCAACCGTTTTGCGGAACGAAAGATGCACAGCACGGTCAATAATTTCCATCATGGTCTCTTTACGCGGGTCGAGCAACTTAACCGGGTTAAGGTACACGCAAACCATGTCTTTTCTTCTGTCGGCAAAGGGCTCAAAAGGCAAGTTGTTCGATACTCCGCCATCTACATAAGGCACACCATTAATAAACGTTGGCGGAAACATAGCCGGTATAGAACTAGCTGCTATAACAGGTTCTACCACATCGCCGGTGCTGAATATAGCCTGCTTGCCCGTTTCAAAATTACTTGCCGTTACGTATAAAGGTATCTTCAATTCTTCGAAAGTGGTGTGGCGTAAGTTGCTGCGGATAAAAACCTGTATACGCTTCATGGACATAAAACCGAGGTTAAATCCGTTCCATGCAAATAACGAAATACCCATATTCTTAATGAATATATCTTTTATTTCATCTGGCGTATAACCCTGTGCCAAAAAGGCACCTGCAATAGCACCGGCACTGGTACCCGATATTTCACTCGGGTATATACCATGCTCCTGCAATGCTTTTACCACACCTAAGTGCGCAAAACCACGGCATCCACCACCCGATAATACAAAAGGCCTTTTAATAATTTCCATGTTCCTCTAATCAAGTACAAAAGTACAGCAAAGAAAAATATGAAAGGTGGTATAAGTAAATTTTATTCTTCATGTTTCACCCCAAACCCCTAAAGGGGCTTTAGAACAAAACGTGCATTTCAAAGCCCCTTTAGGGGTTTGGGGTCTGACTTATTTCAACACCGGCAATACCACCTTCGATGCGTTTACCTGGTTATGATAAATACTAATAGTTGACTTTATAAAGTCCTTGGTTTGGCTTGTATATGGATTAATGAATTGTTGCGGGTTCCTATCTGCCAATGGGAACCAGGTGCTTTGTATTTGTATCATAATGCGGTGCCCCGGTAAAAAGGTATGTGCCACATCGGGTAGTTCGTATTTAACCTCACTTATTTTGCCGGGTGTAAATGGTTCAGGCTTTTCGAAACTATTACGGTAGCGGCCACGCATAATTTCAGCCCTTACCAGCATTTGGTAACCACCCATAGGGTAATCTACCTTAGCTGAATCGGGGTATTTAAAATTATCGGGGAATACATCAATAACCTTTACCACAAAATCGGCATCGGTGGTAGTTATAGAAGTAAGCAGGTCGGCAATAATAGGACCGGTAAGGGTTATTTTTTGTTGCAGTGTATCAGTTTCATAGGTCAGCACATCCGTCCTGCGAGATGCAAAACGCTGGTCGTCGCACATATAAGCAACGGTGCGATCGCGGTGTACATCCTGTGTGTATGGCACAGGTTTCATTGGGTCACTTATATAGCTATCAGTACTTTCATCGGTAGTCGGTTTATCAAATGAAAGCTTTCCGTTAGCATGGAAATACAAATTGGTTGGAGCAACATTCTTCGGTGGCCATTCAGCAAATAAATTCCATTGATCTTCGCCAGTAACAAATATGGTAGCATCGGCTTGTTTCGATACGTCGCCTTCGCCTTTTAAGTAATAATTAAAAAAAGGTAATTCAATGTTCTTCATGTAAAAGTCAGCAGTACGCGAACCAAACCAAACATTACCCAATCGCTCACCCCTGCTTCTCGCCCATCCACCATGGAACCAAGGACCCTCCACCAGTTTGCAACTGGTAGCAGGCGATTGTTTCTTTATGGCCTGATACGTTCCGAATGTTCCATACAGGTCTTCCGCATCGAACAAGCCACCCGTAACCATAATGGCAGGCTTTAGATTCTCTAATACCCTTCGTGGGTCACGTGCTTTCCACCAATCATCGTAATCGGGGTGATTCACTAACTCTTTCCAAAAGCCAATAGAATCACCATGATATTTTTTGCTTATCTCGCTGTACGTTCCGAGTTTTAAATAAAGCTCGTAGTTATCATCGCCCGGTACTTCGGTAATATCGGTATCATGATCCATAAGGCCGGTGCGTGGTGCACCAAACGAAATATCAAAGTCAAATTCATCCATAATAAAAAACACGCCTTTGTGGTGTGTATCATCACCCATAAACCAATCGGTCACCGGTGCCTGCGGACTTACTGCTTTTAATGCAGGGTGGCCACTTAATGCAGCCATGGTAGAATAAAAACCAGGGTAGGATATTCCGAAGATGCCCACCTTGCCATTATTACCCGGCACGTTCTTAATAAGCCAATCTATAGCATCATAGGTATCGCTTGCTTCGTCAATATCTTTATTGGTCTTTTTATCTTTTATAAAAGGGCGTATATCTACAAAGGTTCCTTCGCTCATGTATTTACCGCGTACATCTTGCGTTACCATTATGTACCCCTCCTTTAAATACTGCATATAAGGTATGTGCCAAAACCGCTTGAACTTCTTTTCGCCATAAGGCTCACACGAATACGGTGTGCGCATCATCAGTATAGGATGTTTGTGCATCGTATCTTTAGGTATGTACATAGATGTGAACAGCTTCACCCCATCACGCATGGGTATGCTGCGTTCCATCTTGTAATAGTTGTTCATTACCCAAACCGAATCGGCATTTGTTTTTTGTGCCGATGCTATTGCAGGCACTGCAATACCTATAGCAAGCGCTATGTATGATGCGAAAAGATATCTCCTCATAAACCGAAAGGCAATACTAGAATTTTGCGCGCTTTACTTTAATGTCGCCATACTTTTTAATAGCCAACTGAACAGCAGCGTACGCATCTACAATACCACCACTGATGCAAAGGTCGCTGTAGGTAACCATCTTATCGTAACCCGGCATTGCCACCTGAAACGTAGGTTTGGTAACCGATTCCATCAACAATTCTTTAACTTGCTTTGCAGTAAGTGTTGGGAAATATTCGCGAATGATAGCTGCTACACCGGCAACACAAGGTGATGCCATACTTGTACCGTTAAAATAAGCATAAGCGGTATCAGGTATAGTGCTGTAAATTTTAACACCCGGCGCAAACAAGTCTACACTGTGCTTACCATAGTTACTGAACGAACCCGGTTTACCTTTAACATCAGATGCACCTACCTCGATCCAGTTGCTTGCTTCAGCTTTTCCTCCAAGGTAAATACGGGTCGGGAAATTATCTACAGAATCATTATTGCTGTGGTCGTTACCTGCTGCATGTACCAATAACACATCGTGTGCTTCGGCATACTTTACAGCCTCATCAACTGCTTTCTTGTTATATGTAAAGCCTTTACCAAAACTCATATTAATTACGCGTGCGCCGTTATCTACCGCATAGCGTATACCATTAGCTACGTCCTTATCACGCTCATCGCCATCGGGCACAGTACGCACTACCATTATCTGCACGTTATCTGCAATACCTTCCTGTGCATCTGGCTTACCGCTGCGTACAGCAGCAATAATACCGCTAACGTGTGTACCATGCTCAGCTGCAGGGCCTGCCACATCGTTGTTACCATAGTAACGCTGACTTGCATCTTCGTAGTTGTCGCCAACTAAGTAGCGAGGATCCCAGTTAAGGTTAAGTTGGTAGTTTACAACTGCACTCAACTGTGCTAAACCCGGACCCAACAATTTCATAATACTATCGGCCGAAGCGTTAGGTATAAAATATGAGAAACGTTTAAAGTTACGTTGTAATCTTGCCTTAGCTCGTATAAAAGCGCTATCGGTTGGATGGTAGATAGAATCCATAAGTGCACGATTGAAATCGGTAACACCCATTGCTTTCTTTACCAATGCAATAGTATCGAATACTCCTTTCAGGTTATTGTATTGAGCCAATGATGTTTTTAATTTCTTCTCATAAGCCGTTTTAACTCGCAGGTAAACATGGTACTGAGCAGTATCGGCAGGAGCTACTTTGCCTGCATCTACATTATTGAATTTCTTGCCCAGGTCGCGGTACATGCGGGTCATTTCTAAAGCCTCTTTATTTACATCGCTATCCTTACCGCCAATAAAATCCCAGCCATGCACATCATCTACATAGCCATTCTTATCATCATCCATTTTGTTACCGGCAACCTCCCTGGTGTTTGTCCACACCACAGGGTTAAGGGCAGGATGCTTAAAATAAACACCACCATCTTCAACACATACTATAACAGGTATCGATTTGCGGCCTTTCTCTTTCAAAAATTCAAGCGCAGCATCCGATCCGGTGCCATAAACGCTGTCCTTTTCAATGCTTTTGTTTTGCCAGTTCTTAGCCGGGTTCGCGCCCATAAAACCCTGAGCCGATATATTAGTAGTTACTGAACCAAAAGCTAAAAGCAGTGAGCCAACGAGTAAATGTTTCTTCATGATTGTTTATTTATACCTGCATAGTTACTATAATTTACCGAATAGGCACTATGCGAATACGTTCATTTTGCATAGCCAAAGCCGTACTCAGCGTTGGTATAGCCGTGTATATTGCACCAATAAAGGGAGGGATTGAATATGTGAAAAATTGTTAAATTGCATTGACATTTAAATCGTTTTAGGAATGGGAAAGTGTTTTTTACTGTCATTATTTGCCTTAGTAGGTCTCTCATCACAGGCTCAAACAGATACCCTATTGCACGGTTATAACCCCAAAATATATCCATCTGTTATTTCAGCAGCAGAAGATATAGCCATGCCCTATTTAATAGATGAACATTACATAAACTACCCTAACGCAACAGTAAAAGATAGTACCATAACCTATTACAGTTTAAAATACCATGTACATAATTACTATCTGAATCCTACTACCGGTTATTATATTGCAAGCAGCTTATATAGCACATATGGTATAAATGTATTCAGTAAAATATGGCCTACGCAAATACCCAACATATTTTTTAAGTCTGCCGATACTTCGTTCTATTGCCAGTCTGACTGTGTGGGATATTTAACCCGTTTACTTTCCGCCACCGGAGATACAACAGCCACCGGTAATGCCTATACCAATATTATGAATACCATTCGGGGTGTAAACACTTCTCCGTTTGCGGCAAAAGGGTATGTAGCCACAGCCTATGAATTTGCTGCCGGCTTCCCTACCCTGCCAACCAAGGTTAGCAGCGGCTGGCAATATGTTTGTGGTAATGTAGAAGCCGATTCAATAGATAAATACAACCACGTTTTGCGCACCAGCATTAATACCTATAATGGTGTTCGCCAGGGTGGCTTTGCTTCATCACAAACGGGTGATGTGCTGGCATTCGGTTATTCAAAATCACAATCATCTAACGGACATGTGATGATATTTGAAAAATCTCCCCAATTATTAACCAATACTACAATCGCCGCATTCTTCCCAGCTAAATCATTAGCATCGGCCAAGGCATTATTAAAGAAACGACATATATATAGTGTAACTGTTTTCGATTGTTCGGGTAAGCAGGCACACTTTCAGGATAGCCGGACACTTACCAGCGGAATTGGCCATGGTACTTTATTGGTGTATACTGACACTATTGATGACGCTCCACTTGGTTTTGTATTCGATACCGCACAGGCCAATTACAACCCCATACATACCGATACATTAGGCTCGGCGGTTTATGCCATCTCTGTCGGTAGGTTTATTAATGGATCATTAACCGGTTTCTCCCCAATATTAAACTCGCCCTCAATTTTAGTTTACCCCAACCCGGGGAAAAATGAACTGAACATTACCCTTCCGGAAAATATAAAAGGCAGTATTGAGATCTATACCGCCGATGGAAAAATGATTGAAGAACGAACTACAATTTCTGCTCTTTTAAAACTAAATACCCAAACCTGGCCCAAGGGACTTTACATTATAAAGTATACCTGTAACGGATACAATTCGATTGTAAAGTGGATAAAGGAATAAAATTAACGTAAGTACTCTTTAAAATAAGTTACATTTTTGGCACCCCCAATACCAGTATTAAGATTGTCGTTCAATGTTCTTATAAGCTTATAATTAAATTGATTTCCTGATAGTTCAAGCCCACCCTGATAGAAACCAACCTCACCATCTGCATGCTCAATAGCATACATGTATTTCTCAAAATCCATCGAAAGCTGCAAAGCTTTAAAATCGATAATCCCAATGACATTTCCTTTAGAATCAAGCAAAGCTCCACCAGAATTCCCATTGTTTGAAGGTGCTTGCAAAAAGATATTATCCTCGCCTATTCCCGATACCGTACCATTATTACTCAACAATGGTAAATTAAGCGGATATCCTGAAAAATAAATTTCTTCCCCAGCATATATTTTACTGTCCTTACTTAAATTCAACCATCTTATTGGATGAATACTTTTTTTATCTAGTTTTAAAACCGCAAAATCATGTTCAAGAAAATTAACATCATTTTCGTTTTTACGGGTCAGTACCCAAGTTAATCCTATGGTATCATTATTATAAGTTACACATTTTATACTTTTAGAAGAAACCCATGACACATTCACCCCAGTAGCTGTTTTAGTTACTTTATATGAGCCAATCACATGAAAACATGTAACAATAGTCATATTATCATTTAAGAAAAAACCTGTTCCTTCTTCCATTAGTTTGTTATTCGTGTCATATACAAGAATCTTAACAGAAGCTTGCCTTGATAAGTTTATTATTGCTGTATCAGTCACAGCCATTTTCGAGTTAATACCATTTGCACTAGCAACATTACAAGAGAAATTAGTGATAGTTATTGCAAGTAGCAAAATCGATAATAAACATAAATTTATTTTCATAGTGGTTTTTTTTGATTAATTCAAGTTAGTTATATGGTAGCTTCAAAGTTACGTCTTAAATGTGAAGGGTTTATGAAGTCGTTTGTTCTATCCTAAAGTGGATAAGGTCCTAAAAGAGAACCTACTGACACCCTCCCGGTTCCAATAAAAAAGTGCTATAAAACGCAGCGTAAAAACATTATCACTGTCTGCATTGCAGGATCTCTCACGGCTACGGCGGTTCGAGATGACAGTGTCGCCATTTTTGGAGAGGGAGGGGGTGCGGGCTTCGCCCGCCCCCCCCCTCCCTCTGTTTTAATTATATAATGGCCTTTGTCATCTCGAACGAAGTGAGAGATCCTACAAACCTTGCTCCCTATTCCAATAAAAGCCTACATTCGCAAACTTTATTGTAAATCAATACATTACGAGTATTTAATTAAGGTATTGCATCAAACCCTGCAACCCCGTTTCCGTCCCAAATTTTATGTTAACCACTCATCCAAACCCGTTAAGTACTCATTACAACCTGTTAACTACTCATTGCAGCTGCTTCAATTGAAAGCACAGTGGTTACTTCGCACCGCATTAATTCATCTAAAAATCAACATGAAAGGCACAAAAATTACTTTATTCGCTCTATCGCTAATTGCTTTATTTACCACAAAAATTAAAGCCCAGGGAGTTGATTGCTCAAGAGCTACTAATGTTACTATTAAAACAACTTCGTACCGAGATTATTCATTCCCGCAAAACGTAAATGCGGTATGGTTCTCGTTTGTTGCAACCTCGCCGATGATGGATGTGGAGATAGCTACCCCAATTAATGCAGCCGATACCCCATTCGTACATATTGACTCTCTTATAGTTTATAGTGGCTCATGTGGTAAACTCAACATGGTACAATCGGCAGTAAAAACCAGCATAAATTTAACCGATACTTTACCCGATATTGAACTATCGAAACTGGCTACCGGCCAAACCTACTATATAAAGGCTGTCCGCTTTTTACCTAAGGGCGATATATCTGCCCCTCATTTTGGTTTATATGAAGCAAACTACGGAGCCCGCACCGTACCAACTTGCGGCTTAAGCGCATGTGGACCTAACCTGGTTACCAACGGCGATTTTGAAACGGTACCTTCATGGGCATTGGCCGGCACCTACCAAGATAGTTCGGATGTTGCTTCAACCATAGCACCGGGAGCGCCAATAAATACCTACGCACTATCATCACCTAATATGAGGTTTTGGAAAAATTTTGGAGGAGTACCTCTTGCCGGTGTTAGTAACAATGGTGATTTCACAGATATATACATGATCACGCAAAGCATTGGAAGCAGTTATAGCTTTAACAATGCTGCCGAAAGCGGTTCGTGGTTCATGGCTATAGATTGCCCTTCAAATCATTGTTTAAAATGTAGCAGCACCAGCCCTAACTATTGGGGTACCGCTTTTAATACACCAAACTACACCTGCCTGGCATGGCAGCAAACCATACCTGTGTTACCGGGTGCAACCTATGTATTTAGTGCATGGATAGAAAATGCAGACATATTCAATAGCT
Organism: Bacteroidota bacterium; assembly: GCA_013285655.1. Classification (GTDB taxonomy): domain Bacteria; phylum Bacteroidota; class Bacteroidia; order JABEUT01; family JABEUT01; genus JABEUT01. The sequence goes on along the minus strand of JABDHI010000026.1, from coordinate 9,648 downwards.
ACGGCGGAGCAGTAGTATCAATGCAAATAAACGGCGACACACCATTCTTCTCCGACTATATATGCGGGCCAAACTATCCGGGCTGGACACAAGTTTGTTACAACTGGACAGCCCCAGCGGGTGTTACACATGCTAAGATCCAGATCTTCGGACAAGGCGCTCCGGCAGAAGGTGGCCGCGATTTTTCGCTCGACAATATTTCGTTTAACATGGCGCAAATGCCTGCTATAACTGTTAACTCAGTTACATCGTGCCCCGGTGCAACCAATACACTAACGGTTAGCGCGGGTGTTAAGGGCGCTACTTATTTATGGAGCAACGGTTCAACAGCAAGCAGTATAAGTGTTAGCCCAACAGTAACTACTACTTATACCGTTATACAAACGGTTGGCAATTGCCAGCAAACTGCTTCCGGTACCATAACCATTGATGCACCCGTAATTGCCCTTTCAAGCACAGCAACCTGTGCAGGTTCGTGCAACGCTACTGCAACTGCAACAGTAACCGGCGGAACTGCACCGTACACTTACCTGTGGAATAACGGACAAACAACATCATCGGCCACCGGCTTATGCGCCGGCACCGACAGTGTTAAGGTAACTGATGCACATGGATGTTCTATTACCAAAACAGTATTGATACTTTCTCCATTATCGCCTAAAATTGACGTCACTTCTGCAACGGTTTGCAAGGGTGCAGCCGCAACATTAAGCATTGACTCGGTTATTACGGGTGCTACCTATTTGTGGAGCAACGGAGCAACTACAAGCAGTATAACAGTTAATCCTACTGTAACTACAACATATTCGGTTACTCAAACACTTGGCGGCTGTACAGCAACAGCCATTACTACAATAACCGTAGATGTTCCTGCAGTTACTCTTTCAGGTACACCAACCTGCAGTAATAGTTGCGTTGGCTCACTTACTGCCAGTGTAACAGGTGGTTCAACTCCTTATACATACCTGTGGACGGGCGGAGCAACCACATCATCTGCTACAGGCTTATGTGCAGGCTTATATTCTGTATTTGTTACCGATGCAAATGGATGCCAGGTAAAAGTGAACACTAAAGTGCTCCCTATTTCTGCACCTAAAATATCAGTAACATCTGCTACTATTTGCCAGGGCGCAAGCGCCACACTTACAGCAAGCGGTGGTTCAACAAGCTATGCGTGGAGCAATGGCGATTCAACTGCAACTGTTACAGTTAGCCCAACCACCACCACTTCATACACAGTTACAGGCAATAGTGGTTTATGTTCAAATACGGCTATAGCTACAGTTACTTTATATAACCGCCCTACTTATACTTATCAGGCCCACGGTACTTGCGCCGGTGAATGCAACGGATCTGTCACCTTTAATGTATCTGGCAGCACCTCGCCGTTTACCTATAGCTGGGCAACAAACGGGCAAACAAGCACATCGGCAAGCAGCACCAATTTATGCAAGGGTAACGATACCGTATTTATTACCGATACCCATGGCTGTAAACTAGATGTTCCTTTTTCTATACCGGCGCTTGCTACGCCTACGGTTACCGCTGCATCAGATACTATTTGCGCAGGCAGTAGCGCCACCATGTGCGCCGCTGGTGCAACCACCTATGTGTGGAACACGGGTGCAACTACTGCGTGTATAACAGTAACTCCACTTACAACTTCAACTTACAATGTTACAGCCACATTAGGTGCTTGTACCGCTACCGCTACAAGCACGGTTACAGTAGTACCGAACCCGGGTGTTGGTTTAAACACAGCACCTACTTGCAGCAATGCTTGTAACGGGTCTGCTTTTGCTACAGTAACCGGCGGCACTGCCCCTTATACCTACAGCTGGAGTACCGGTGCAACAACCTCAAATGTTTCCGGATTATGTCCTGGTTCGGTTGTAGTAACTGTTACCGATGCACACGGATGTAAAGCCATGCTGGGTTCTGCCCCTACATCTGTTGCTCCGCCAGTTATAAATGTAACATCTCCAACTATTTGCCCTGGCACAAGCGCTACTTTAACGGCTACAGGCGGTTCATCATATACCTGGAGCAACGGTTATACAACATCTTCAATAACAGTAAGCCCTACTACACCAACTACATACACAGTTACCAGTAGCACACAAATTTGTAAGAGTGTTGCAACGGCTACCGTTAGCTTATACAATCGCCCTACCTATACTTACACAACCCACGGCAGTTGCGCAGGTGAATGTAACGGAGGCGCTAACTTTATTGTATCGGGCAACACAGCGCCATTTACCTACAGTTGGGCTCCTAACGGGCAAACAAGCACAAGCCCGAATACAGCACACTTATGTGCAGGTACCGATACCTTAACCATTACCGATACACACGGATGTAAAACCGAAGTGGGTGTTCTTATTACAACTATTCCTTCGCCAACCGTTACAGCTACATCTGATACTATTTGTGCCGGCAAAAGTGCTGCCATTTGCGCCAACGGTGCAACTACATATGCCTGGAGCAACAATGCACAAACAGCTTGTACGAACGTAACGCCTGTCACCACATCTACATACCAGGTTACAGGTACAGTAGGCACATGTACTGCAACCGCTACAAGCACGGTTACCGTATTACCTGCGCCAACAATTTGTTTGCCAGATACTATTAAATTGTGTCCCAATACATGTGCTTCTTTAAATGCAGCAGGTGAAGCATGCAAAGCATCATCGGTTGGTTTAACATATAGCTGGGCTCCGGCAACAGGCTTATCGGGCAACATAAACTCATATGTTGTAACAGCTTGCCCTATTAAAAACACTACCTATACTGTTACTGCAACAAATACCGTTACGGGTTGCAGTAAAACGGGTACTGTTACTGTAATTATCTATCCCAGCCCTACTTATACCTATCTTACCAAACCTACTTGCGCAGGAACTTGTACAGGATCTGCGACGGTAACTATTGGTGGTTATGGTGCACCTTATACATACAGCTGGTCACCCGGCGGACAAACTGTTGCCAGTCCTACTAACTTATGTGCAGGTTACGATACACTAACCGTTACTGATGTATATGGCTGTACAATTAAAATTGAGCCGTATGTTAAAACGGCTCCTACTCCTACAGTTACAGCAACCTCAGATACTATTTGCGCAGGCAACAATGCTACCATTTGCGCCAAGGGTGCAACCACTTATGTGTGGAACACGGGTGCAACTACGGCATGTACAATAGTAACTCCACTTACAACGTCAACTTACAACGTTACCGGTACCTTAGGCACATGTACAGCAACCGCTACAAGCACAGTTACTGTAGAACCATTACCAACTCTTTGCTTACCTGATACCGTAAAAATATGCCCGCATACCTGCGCCTCACTCAGTGGCACATGCAACGGACCTGTGAATGGCATAACCTATAGCTGGGCTCCTACATCCGGCTTAACAGGCAATTTACTTTCATCGGTGGTTTCTGCATGCCCAACCAAAACAACTACATACACCTTAACAGCTACTAATAATACTACATGGTGTGCTACCAGTAAAAAGGTAGTAATATATGTGTATCCTAATCCTACAATTGCCATTACCAGTAAACCTACTTGTGCCAATTCATGTACAGGTTCGCTTACGGCTACTATTAGCGGTGGTAATGGTCCGCTTAAGTATAGCTGGGCGCCGGGCGGTGCCACAACAACCAGTGCTTTTAATTTATGTCCGGGCACTTATACATTATCAGTTACCGATGGGAACGGCTGCATAACTACCCAAACAGCAACGGTAGCAACTCTTCCTTCGCCTACACTTACTGTTACATCAGAGATTATTTGCCAAGGCGGCGTAGCTCAAATTTGTGCTAACGGAGCAACTACTTATTCATGGAATACAGGCTTAACTACAGCATGTATTAATGTTAGCCCTCTGGGCACAAGCACTTACCTGGTTACAGGTACGGTGGGTAAATGTTCTGCAACTGCCACAAGCACAGTTACAGTTGCACCATTACCAATTCTTTGCTTACCAGATACTATTAAATTATGTCCTAATACTTGTACTACTATAAATGTAGCAGGCAAAGTATGTAAGGTATCTCCGGCTGGCTTAACTTATACTTGGGCTCCTCTTACCGGATTATCGGGCAATACCAATTCTGCTTCGGTTACTGCGTGTCCTACAAAAACAACTACATACACGGTTACAGCAACCAATAAAGCTGGATGCTCTAAATCCGGAACAATTACTGTTGTGATTTACCCTGGCCCTACTTATACTTATCTTACCAAGCCTACTTGTGCCGGAACCTGTACCGGGTCTGCTATTGTAACTATTGGTGGTTATGGTGCGCCTTACACATATAGCTGGTCACCGGGCGGACAAACTGTTGCCAGTCCTACTAACTTATGTGTAGGTTACGATACACTAACCGTTGGTGATGTATATGGTTGTTCAATTAAAATTGAGCCATTCATTAAAACTGCTCCTACCCCAACAGTTACTGCAACATCTGATACTATTTGCTTAGGCAACAGTGCAAGTATTTGCGCAAAGGGTGCAACCACTTATGTGTGGAACACCGGTGCAACTACAGCATGCACCACAGTAACTCCACTTAGTACTTCTACTTACAATGTTACAGGTACCTTAGGCACATGTACTGCAACTGCTACAAGCACAGTTACAGTTGCACCATTACCAATTCTTTGCTTACCAGATACTATTAAACTATGTCCTAATACTTGTACTACTATAAATGTAGCAGGCAAAGTATGTAAGGTATCTCCGGCTGGCTTAACTTATACTTGGGCTCCTCTTACCGGATTATCGGGCAATACCAATTCTGCTTCGGTTACTG
>JABDHI010000026.1:0-4724 GCA_013285655.1 Bacteroidota bacterium | reverse complement strand
AGGCAAAGTATGTAAGGTATCTCCGGCTGGCTTAACTTATACTTGGGCTCCTCTTACCGGATTATCGGGCAATACCAATTCTGCTTCGGTTACTGTGTGTCCTACAAAAACAACTACATACACGGTTACAGCAACCAATAAAGCTGGCTGCTCTAAATCTGGAACAATTACTGTTGTGATTTACCCTGGCCCTACTTATACTTATCTTACCAAGCCTACTTGCGCAGGAACCTGTACCGGATCTGCTATTGTAAGTATTGGTGGTTACGGTGCACCATATACTTACAGCTGGTCTCCGGGCGGACAAACTGTTGCCAGTCCTACTAACTTATGTGCAGGTTACGATACACTAACCGTTGGTGATGCATATGGTTGTTCAATTAAAATTGAGCCGTTCATTAGAACTGCTCCTACTCCAACTGTTACTGCAACATCTGATACTATTTGTAAAGGTAACAGTGCGAATATTTGCGCAAAGGGTGCAACCACTTATGTGTGGAGCACCGGTGCAACTACTGCATGTACAACAGTAACTCCGCTTAGCACATCTACTTATAATGTTACGGGTACGCTGGGAACATGTACTGCAACTGCTACAAGCACAGTAACTGTAGCTCCTCTGCCAATTTTATGTATGCCCGATACTATTAAATTATGTCCGGGCTCTTGCACAACTTTAGATGTCGCAGGTAAAATATGTAAAGCCTCAACGGCAGGTGTAACCTATAGCTGGGCTCCTGCTGCCGGGTTATCTGCTACAAACTCATATTTCGTTACAGCCTGCCCTACTAAGACCACAACCTATACGGTTACTGCAACCAATAAAGCCGGTTGCTCTACAACAGGCACGGTTACTATAGTTATTTATCAAAGCCCTACCTATACCTATCAAACCAAACCTACCTGTGCAGGAACCTGTAATGGTTCTGCTATTGTAAACGTGGGTGGTTATGGTGCGCCTTTCACGTATAGTTGGTCACCTGGCGGACAAACCGTTGCGAATGCAACCAATTTATGCGCAGGGTATGATACACTTACCATTACTGATGTATATGGCTGTTCAATCAAAATAGAACCATATGTTAAAACCGCACCTTCACCAACACTTACAGTTACATCAGATACTATATGTGTGGGAGGCATAGCTAACATATGTGCAAATGGTGCAACCACTTATACATGGAACACGGGCCAGCACGCTGCGTGTATTCACGTAAGTGCATTTAATACTACTGTTTATAATGTTACCGGTACAGTTGGTACCTGTACAGCAACCGCTACAAGCACACTTACCGTAGAACCAATTCCAACCATTTGCTTACCGGATACCGTTAAACTTTGCCCTGGTACCTGCGCCAGCTTAAACGCAGCAAACGGGCCGTGCAAAGCACAGTCGGTTGGTTTAACCTATAGCTGGGCTCCGGCAACAGGCTTAAGTGGTAATACAAATTCATATTATGTAACTGCTTGTCCTACCCAAACAACCACCTACACGGTTACCGCTACAAATAAAGCGGGCTGTTCTAAAACAGGTACTGTTACGGTAATGTATTATCCTCGTCCTAATTATACTTTAAATGCTCACGCCAGCTGCGCAGGAGAATGTAATGGTGTTGCCGTGGCAACTGTAAACGGTTATGATGCACCATTTACGTATAGTTGGTCACCCGGTGGGCAAACCATTCTTAATGCAACCACATTATGTCCTGGCCAAGACACCTTGTCTATTATTGATAAGTATGGCTGTACACTTAAAGAAGGCCTCTTTGTTAAAACGGCTCCTTCACCTACGCTTACAGTTAATTCTGATACTATTTGTGCAGGCAACAGTGCAACCATTTGTGCAAGTGGCGGAACAAACTACATGTGGAGCATTGGTTCTACGGCACAATGCCTTACTGTAAGCCCAACAACAACAACTTCATACCCGGTAACCGCTACTGGTACATGTGGTACTGATAGTGCTGTGGCAACGGTATATGTAAGACCGGCACCACAAATTTGTTTACCAGATACTGTAATTATTTGTCCCGGTACTTGTGCATCTTTAAATGCCGCAAACGGACCATGCAAAGTACAATCGGTTGGCTTAGCCTATAGCTGGGCACCAGCCGCAGGCTTAACAGGTAATACTAATTCGTATTATGTAACGGCTTGCCCTAAGCAAACTACAACCTATACGGTTACAGCTACCAATGCTGCGGGTTGCTCTAAAATAGATTCAGTTACTGTAGTACCGGCCACACTTCCTATATATGACTACTCAATACATGGTACTTGTGCAGGAACGTGTAATGGTTCTTCCTTTATTGGTTTAAGTAATGCTAACTATACCTTTAGTTGGTCGCCGGGAGGACAAACCGGTAACCATCCAACCAATTTATGTGCCGGCAATGATACTGTAACTATTACCGATACACATGGTTGTACAATGGTACGTCCTATAACTATACCAACCATATCTTCACCTACACTTGCGGTAACATCTGATACTATTTGCCTGGGCAATAGTGCAACTATATGCGCAAATGGTGGAACAAACTACATGTGGAGCATTGGTTCTACGGCACAATGCCTTACCGTTAGCCCAACAACTACAACTTCATACCCGGTAACCGCTACAGGTGCATGTGGTACTGATAGTGCTGTGGCAGTGGTATATGTAAAACCGGCACCACAAATTTGTTTACCGGATACTGTGATTATTTGTCCCGGTACTTGTGCATCGTTAAATGCCGCAAACGGACCATGCAAAGTACAATCGGTTGGCTTAACTTATAGTTGGGCACCAGCCGCAGGCTTAACAGGTAATACCAATTCGTACTATGTAACAGCTTGCCCTAAGCAAACTACAACCTATACGGTTACAGCTACCAATGCCGCAGGTTGCTCTAAAATAGATTCAGTTACTGTGGTACCGGTAATACAACCTATATATGACTATTCAATACAAGGTGCTTGTGCAGGAACGTGTAATGGATCTGCATTTATAGGGTTAAGTCCGGTTAATTATACCTTTAGCTGGTCGCCGGGAGGACAAACAGGTAATCACCCTACCAACTTATGTGCCGGTAATGATACTGTAACTATTACAGATGCACATGGTTGCAAAATGGTACGTCCTATAACTATACTAACTATACCTTCACCTACACTCACTGTTACATCTGCTACAATTTGTGCAGGCAGTAGCGCTACTATATGTGCGGGCGGCGGAACAAACTATACATGGAATAATGGCTCTACAGCGCAGTGTCTTACCGTTAGCCCTGCTACCACTACTTCGTATACGGTTTCAACCAACAGTGGTAAGTGCGGCACTGATACAGCTGTATCGACTGTATACATAGCACCTGATCCATCTATATGCTTGCCTGATACTGTGGGCGTTTGTCCTGGTTCTTGTGCATCGTTAAATGCAGCGTGCAATGGACAAACAGCCGGCTTATCATATAGCTGGGCTCCAACTACAGGCTTAACAGGTAATACCAGCACAGCTTCTGTAACGGCATGCCCTGCTAAAACCACAACTTACACGGTTACTGCTACTAATGCCGCAGGCTGTTCTAAAAAAGATTCAGTTACGGTAGTAGTATATACACATCCTTTCATGGACTACTCGGTACAGGGCACCTGTGCAGGAGCTTGTAATGGAGCTGTTAATACTTTTATGAATCCGCTTATCTATACCTTTAGCTGGTCTCCCGGCGGCCAAACCGTTGCTAACCCAACAAACTTATGCGCAGGCCCTGATACATTAACAGCTATTGATACACATGGCTGTAAACGTGTACTCCCGGTTTATATTGAAACCATACCTTCACCTACAATAACTGCTACCTCTACAACTATTTGTGCGGGCACCAGTGCTACCATATGTGCAGGCGGCGGTACAAATTATACCTGGAGCAATGGCTCTACAGCACAATGCCTTACAGTTACTCCTACTGTCACTACCTCATATACGGTTACAACACAAAGTGGCAAATGTGGTATCGACCAGGCTGTTTCAACTGTAACGGTAAACAACTGCCCTTCTATTGCACCGGAAACAAAACCGGGTAACTTAATAGAAAGCATTGCTGCAGTATATCCGAACCCAGCAAGTACATCACTACATATTTCTGTAAACATGGGTTTGAATGAAACGGATAACCTATGTATATACAATAGTGTTGGCGAGGCAGTAAAATGCGAGACTTTAAAAGACAATCTTTCAACTATTTCAACTGCTGAATTAGCGGCGGGTATCTATTTCTACCGCATAACTGATAATGCAGGCAACCTCATTAAATCTGATAAGTTGATGATAGTACGATAAACCGGAATACATTCCCCTGGTCGAATAATGTCTTTTTGGAGCATTGATTCTCAGCGATATTCATTTATTTTGAATACCGAGGAGATATTTTGGGAACAACAATAAGGGTAATAACAACCTACTATAATAAAGTAGACTAATGGGGTTTAGTTTACACACAAAGAAAAAGCCCGCCGATTACTCGGTGGGCTTTTCTGTTTTCATGTGACAGGGAAATTACTTAGCAGCTTTCTTGTCAGCCTTCTTGCTATTGTCTTTCTTAGCAGGAGCTTCTTTCTTTTCAGATTTCTTGCTTGCTTTCTTTTCAGTAGCAGGTTGTTGTTTCTTTGACTTAGCAACAGGGCTTGCAAATGATACACCGGCAAACAGTACCAGCGAAGCTAGGATTACACTCAGTTTTTTC
>JABDHI010000025.1:38961-39286 GCA_013285655.1 Bacteroidota bacterium | reverse complement strand
GTGCTTCTTTTACAAGACTCCTTAATTTTGACGCCGGTATCTTTCCCACTAAGGACTCAGGCTGAACACGATCCCGGTAAAGGATCTCGTTTTTTATAATATTACCTACGCCGGCAAAAATATCTTGTTCTAATAAAGCATCGCCAATTAGCTTATCGGGTACACCCTTTAATTTCTGCATGGCTTTCTTTGCATCCCAAGCATCATTCATTACATCTACACTCCAATCATAATGAGTATTAATGTCGCCCTCCAGTATCTTAACTGAGCAAGAATAAAAGTTGATCTCTCCTTTATTAAAAACAATACTTAAGCGTGGTGCTTG
>JABDHI010000025.1:0-38951 GCA_013285655.1 Bacteroidota bacterium | reverse complement strand
ACATAAGCAAGTGTATTTTAACAGTAAAGCCTTTAAAACAGATAAGAAAATGTTTTCCCCAGGTTTTAAATGAAACGATCTTTTGGTTTAACAACCGATCTTTCTCAATTTTACTATTACCCGAAACTGCAATTATTTTTTTGCCTTTAAATTCTTCTACTGCTTCTTTCAACAATAGTATTGATGGTCCCTCAGGCATAGTTGTTTTGTATTACATATTATATTGCTATTCCATGCAAAGCGGAAAGGAAACCACAATAACTGTTTTATGAAGTTTGTTTTTATAATTATTAATAACATCGTCCCTATCTTTCTCTATAGATTTTTCATTACTATAATTATACATACTCAAACTCTCTGTAAGGCAATTGACGGTAGCCTCCTTTCCATCAAACTCAGGACGTTCTTTTTTAAAAACAGAAAGAGCCCATTTAGCTAAAAAATCACAAGGTGTTGAGGTATTCTTTCCATATAAAATACCATTGCACGGGCTATTTGAGGAACATTGCCAACAAAACACAGTGGATACATACACTACATTATCTTTTGCTGAATTTGAAACAGCAAACGTGTAATTCCTTACAGGGTCTTTAGGTTGAGCCATAAGGCAGTTCAAAACAATTCCAATTATTAAGCAGAATAACAGGGTGCTTATTTTTTTGATTTTCATTTTAGCATTTATTAGGTCACGGATCAATCCGTTGTATTTTATAATACAAACTTACTTCGTCCTGTTTTTTAAAATAAAAAAATCGGCAAACAAGGTGATTGAACTGCCCAACTTGAGTAATGCATAGCTCAAGGATTATTTTTCAACTTTAAAACCTCCGAATCCCTTTGTATTAAACAGATTTAGGCGACTCAAGTCATTGCTAATAATGCATGAAATGTTACGAATTATACAACCACTTATCATGCCTTAGCATAAAACACACGTAAAAAAGCTACGAAATGAAAACAAAAAATATAAAACTACTTACACTCTTCATCTTTTTGTTTTGCGCAGGCATAGGTTTCAGCGCAAGCTATATAAAGACAGGCAATACTAAATCAGTATTTAGATTAATCTATAACCCACCTCCTACCAAACCGGTAGCAAAGAATGACTCAGTTACAATTTGCGAAAATAGCGGCGTGGTTGTAATTAACGTACAGGCTAACGATAATGATGCCGACGGAGATCCGTTAACTACAAGCATTTATCTAGCACCTAAAAGCGGTATCGCTTCTTTAAACGGAAACTTTATAAATTATACGCCTAACAACAACTTCTCAGGTAAGGATACTATTACATATGTAGTATGTGATAATGAAACACCTGAAAATTGCGATACAGCTATGGTTTTCATCACTGTTAATGCCTCGCCGGTTGCAATTACAGGTGGGCTTCAAACAATGTGTTACGGCGATACTATTTCAATTGGCGGTGCTTCCAGCGCAAACCTTACTTATAAATGGACACCTAATAGTGGCTTGAGTATTTACACCACTTCTAACCCTAAGGCCAGCCCAACCGATACTACTATGTATACATTGGTAGTAACAGATACATTAACAGGATGTAAAAATACAGACTCAGTAAAAATTATTGTAAAACCAGTTCCATCAGCATATATTACCGAAGGTGATACTGCTCAGTTTTGTGCAGGCTCAGTTATGAGCCTAACTGCATCAAATGGTTCGCGTTACCTCTGGTCGAATGGAGATACAACTAAAACAATAAGTATTACTTCGGCAGGAGACTATTATGTAGGTGTTACCTATGCTGACGGATGCACCGACTACACTGCACAAACTTTTGTTATAATTAACCCATTACCAAAACCTAATGCCGGGCGCGATACTTCAGTATGCCTGGGAGATAGCGTAAGAATAGGAACGCCAGCTCCCCTTCTAAGCATTGGAATGACCTATAAATGGACACCAGCTACCGGATTAAACTATGATACTATACCCCAACCTAATGCAAGTCCTTTAGTTACTACAAAATATGTTTTAACATTAACAGATACATTAATAGGTTGTTCCAATACCGATACGGTTTTAGTAACCGTATTATCACAACCTGTTGCTAATGCCGGTACAGATAAAACTATTTGCAAAGGCGATACTGCTACTATTGGTAGTGCAGCAGTTGCAGGCATTTCGTATTCATGGTCTCCGGCGGGCGGCTTAAGTTCTTCTACAAATTCTCAACCTAATGCGGATCCTATAGCAACAACAACCTATGTGTTAACTGCTTCTAACGGCATTTGCAGCAATACAGATACTGTAATTGTAACTGTTTTACCTCAACCTATAGCAAATGCAGGTGTAGCTAAAGGCATTTGCAAAAATGATAGTGTGGTATTAGGTACCCCATACATTGCCGGTTTAACTTATAGCTGGTCTCCTGCCGCAGGTTTAAACTACGATACTGTAGCACAACCTAAAGCAAGCCCTGCCAGCACAACCACATATACCCTCATCGTATCTAATGGCGCATGTAGCAATAAAGATACTGTTACAGTAAGTGTGCACCCACAACCTATTGCCAATGCAGGTTCTGATAAAAGCATCTGCAAGGGCGATAGCGTATCTATTGGTAGCGTACCTGTTATAGGTATTTCTTATACTTGGTCACCAGCTGGAGGTTTAAGCTCTTCAACAAGTTCACAACCAAATGCAAGCCCAGTAACTACTACTACTTACGTAGTTAAAGCATCTAATGGTATTTGCAGCAATACAGACACTGTAGTTGTAACTGTTAATCCATTACCTACTGCTAATGCAGGGGCTAACAAAACCATTTGCAAAGGCGATAGCACTGCAATTGGCTCAGCTTCGGTTTTAGGAGTGACCTACTCATGGTCTCCATCAACAGGCTTGGCCTCATCAACATCTTCACAAACAAATGCAAGTCCAATTGCAACTACCACTTATGTGTTAACTGCAACTAATGGCACCTGTAGCAATAAAGATACAGTTATTGTAACCGTATCACCTCAACCGATTGCTAACGCTGGTTCTGATAAAACCGTTTGCAGGTTTGATAGTGTAACAATAGGCTCAGCTTCTATTTCAGGTGTAACTTACTCATGGGCTCCGGCTGCAGGTTTAAGTTCATCAACAAATTCACAACCTAGTGCAAGCCCTGTGGGTACAACCACTTATGTACTTACCGCTACAAACGGAGTTTGCAGTAATACGGACACGGTAGTTGTAACCGTTAATCCGGCACCAACTGCTAATGCAGGCGCTGATAAGAACATTTGCAAAGGCGATAGCACTTCTATTGGAACCGTATCACTCTCAGGAATAACTTATAGCTGGTCTCCTGCTCAGGGTTTAAGCTCTTCAACTGTTGCTCAACCTAACGCAAGTCCTATATCTACAACAATATATACACTTACAACTAATAACGGGACATGCAGCAAGACGGACATTGTAACCGTAACCGTATTACCAACGCCTATTGCTAATGCAGGTGCTGATAAGGGAGTTTGTATAGGAGACAGCACAGCTATTGGTTCTGCATCTGTTGCAGGAATGTCTTACAGCTGGTCTCCAATAACAGGATTAAGTTCTGCTACCATTTCTCAGCCACAAGCTAGTCCCATTACGACAACTACTTATGTAGTTACCGCTACAAATGGGGTTTGCAGTGCAACCGATACTGTAGTAGTAAGTGTATCTACACCACCAACCGCTAATGCAGGTTCATATAAAACAATTTGTCGAAATGATAGTGCAATGATTGGCACAACGGCTACCACTGGTTTAAAATACAACTGGACACCTTCAAGCGGGTTAAGTTCAGATACTATTAGTGACCCTGCCGCAAGTCCTGCCGCAACTACACTTTATACCTTAACAGTAACAAACCTGGGTTGCTCAAATACCGATACAGTAACAGTTAAAGTGAACCAATTACCTGCAGCAAATACAGGTGCAGCCCAAATATTATGCGGCGAAGGAAGTGTTACTCTAGGTAGTGCATCTGTTGCGGGCGATACCTATGTATGGACTCCGGCTACGGGTTTGAGCTCAAGCACTATTGCGCGACCTACAGCAACACCAACGTTAACAACAACCTATACTTTAACCGAAACCGATACTATTACCGGTTGCCATGCGACAAACGAAGTACAGGTAACATTTGGTGGCGATGATTTTTATACCGGTATATCACCAAACGGCGATGGCATTAATGATTGGTGGAATATACCAATGCTCGATTGCTACCAGGATAATACCGTTCAAATCATCAATCGCTGGGGAAGTGAAGTATGGAGCGGAAGTAATTACAACAACACCACTGTTAGGTGGGATGGAAAAGACAACAACGGCACCAATCTGCCTGACGGCACGTATTACTACATAGTTAAATATAACAATACCGAAAAACGCGGATGGGTATTCATTAAAAGATAAATAACGAGCTACATACAAAAAACATAAATCATGAAAACTAAAATTATATCAACAATAATCGGAATAACAGCCTCTCTGGGGTTATTTGCCCAACAAGATGTTTCCTTCTCTCAATATTTCTTCAATCCATTATATATTAACCCAGCTTATGCCGGTAGCCGCGGAGTATTTTCGGGCACCATGGTATACCGCACACAATGGGTTGGTTTAGAAGGAGCACCAACAACTGAATCGGTTGGAATGCATGGCATGGTACCAAATAGCAACGTAGGTCTCGGCCTCCAATTCTATAATGATAATACCGGCCCACTAACCACAACCGATGTATCCGCAATTTTTGCCTATCACCTACCCCTTAGCGATGATATGAAATTATCATTCGGCATTGAAGGTTGCATGGACAACCTATCTATAGCAATGAACAGGATAGCATTAGAGAATCAAGCAGATCCTACTTTTAATGCGGGCTCGGCTTCGGCATGGGTACCTGATGCTAATGCAGGTTTATACCTTTATAAAGACCGTTTCTTTGCAGGATTTTCAGTAAAGCATTTATTACAACCTAACTTCGGCATGGAAGGAGATTATAGTTCGACCAGTGCGCAACTGTATCGAACCTATTATCTAACATCAGGTTTTGTAACCAACTTTAGTGAAAACCTGGGAATAAGGCCATCTATATTATTAAAATATGTACAAGGTGCACCAATAGATCTGGATATTGACGCGTCGCTCATCTTTTATAACAAATTATACCTGGGAGCAGGCTTACGTACAGATAAGAGAATTGACGTAAACGGCATGGACAATATTGTTGTATTGAGTGTTGAATATGATGTTGCTAACCTGATAAGGTTCGGTTATTCTTATGACTTCTATCCTAGCCACGATGGTAACTACATGTATGGAACCCATGAAATAATGCTTGGATGGGATTTAAATTGTAATAAAACACGAATGACAAGCCCTAAGTACTTCTAATAAATTAAAAACAACGATATGAAAAGGATATTGACAATAGCAATTGCAGTTTTAATAACAGCAAGCTGCTTCGCACAAGTAAAACGTGCAGATAGATTATACGCGAAATGGGATTATTGCAAGGCAGCTCATTTATACGAAAAAGCCGCTGCAAAACACCCCGACCAAGCTACTTACTATAAGCTTGGCGAATGCTACCAGAAAATGCATAGATATGCGGACGCAACAAGAGCTTATGACGAGGTTAACAAAATAGGGCATTATGACAATGCTGCATTTTACCTTGATTATGGCTTAATGCTGAAGGCTAGCGGCCGCTATGCTAACGCCAAAGATGCATTTATTATGTATAACCAAATGATGCCATCTGATCAAAGAGGCCAATTTTATGCAAGTTCTTGCGATACTATAATAAAAGATCAACAATATGATCTTCCTATTAAGGTAGCTGGTGTTTCTTCGCTCAATTCCCAATCATCAGATTTATGCCCGGTGCCTTACAAAGATGGTATCGTTTTCATTTCATCTCGTGAAGCGAACGGTTTTGGTTCAAAAATATATAAATGGGATGGTGAACACTACCTGCATGTTTTTTATGCAAAAAAAGGCAACACTGATACAAGTTTTTCTAATGTTGCTCCAATACAAAGTAGCGTAGTTAACGAAAAGTATCATAATGGCCCCGTTTGTTTCTCAAAAAACTTCGACACCATTTATATTAACAGGGTTAGTAAAGAGCTAAAAGGAGAAAAGAAAAGAACATTAAATATAGAACGAAACAAGATTTATGTAGCGGTCTACAAAAACAACATCTGGGTTAAGGACGAGCCTTTCCAATATAATAGCGATACGTTTTCAGTAGCCACACCATATTTAACAAATAATGGCTCCAGGATCTATTTCTCATCTGATATGCCCGGCGGATACGGAGGTGTTGACCTTTACTATTGTGATAAGACAGCCAATGGCTGGAGCAAGCCGGTGAACATGGGCCCAAACATTAACACATTTGGTAATGAGAAATTCCCTACCATGGATACCGCCGGAAACTTCTATTTCTCATCAGATGGTTATGCAGGTTATGGAGGAATGGACATATGTGTGTCTAAAAACGCAAATGGAACTTTTGAAAAGGCAGCAGTGTTAAAGGCCCCATTTAATTCATCGGGCGATGATTATGGTATAACCTTTACCAAGGCAGGCAAAATTGGCTACCTCTCATCTAACAGAAACTCAGCTACCGGTAGCGAAGACATCTACTATTTTGATATTGATAAAGACAGCTTACCATGCCATGTTAGTACAGATATGTATGTTGTAGGTTATCAATGTCCGCCAAAGCATGAATTGGCCGTTTTAGATACGGTACATACCGATACAGTTCGTCATTTTGCTTTACCACCAGTTCAGAAGCAGTATAGTGTAACCAATGATGAAGCTATTCGCATTCACTTTGACTTTGACAGATCGAACATCAGGGCAAGAGATGCTAAAATACTAGATAGCGTAGCTTTATTTATGTCGAAAAACCCTGACCTATATGCAAGTGTGAATGGTTATTGCGACAGCAGAGGTTCATATTCTTATAACATAGTATTATCAGACAAACGTTCAAACGCCGCCGTTAATTACCTAGCATCAAAGGGCGTTAGCAGGAAAAGGATGCTTCCTAGGGGCTTTGGAAAAACCAACTTTGTAAACAGTTGCGTTGAAGGTGTAATTTGTACTGATATGGAGCAAGAACAAAACAGAAGGGTAGAAATATTATTCGGCACTACTAAAACAGCAATTGTAGCAACTGATAAATAACAACTGAGATAAAGTACTCATATTCATTGCTATTTTAAAACAGCGTGTCTATTAAAATAAACTGTTCACCGAAAAAACAAAATCCTTTTCAACTTCACAAATTAATTTTACAGTACTAACCAACTAATAAAACCTAATGAAAACACTAGCCTATATTTCTATAGCTACTTTAATTGTAAGTGGCTGTAATAATAAGCAAGAACAACAGATCAAAACTTTAAGCACCCAGGATTCAACACTAATGCGTGAGGGTGGTAAGAAAGACTCAACCATTTTGGCCTATGTAAAATCGATGAATGATATTCAGGATAACCTGGATAGCATTAAGAGTGCAGAAAAAATACTATCGATGAATACCAATGGCTTTGAGAACAGGAAAAACGCGGTTGAAGATATTAGGAGCATAAATAACCAATTATTAAAGTATCACAGAGAGATATATGCTTTAGAGAATAAACTAAGGAAAATTGACAGCGAGAATAAAGAAATCAAAAAGATGGAGAACCACCTTTCACAGGAACTTGCTGAAAAAGATTCAGGAATTGCTGTTTTACAAAAACAACTTGCCGGCAAGAACGATTCACTTAGAAACATTATACACCAGTTTAACGATAGTATGGTTGTTATTGGAAATCAAAACGGTAAAATATCAAGAATGACTACCGAAATGCATACGATATATTATGCAGTTGGTACAACCAAAGATTTCAAAAAGAGCGGTGTTATAACTAAAGAAGGTGGATTTGTAGGTATTGGAAGAACAGCTGCGGTTAACCCAAATGTTAATACCAGCTACTTTACCAAGGCCGATATGACCAACTTAAATGTTATACCGCTTAACAATAAATTTGAAAAGGTAATTACTACCCACCCTGCTAGTTCTTACACAGTTACAACCAATCATAAGTCAGATTCTCTGATCATTAAAGATCCTGCCGCATTCTGGAGTGAATCTAAGTACCTGGTTGTAGTAGTAAAATAATAAATCGGGTATTATATAATTCAATGAGCTATTAAGTTGAATTTATGAAAACAAAGAAAATAGCAATTTTAGGAACGAATAGTCAAGCGCTATGGCAAATAACTGAAGAAATTCTTCAGAAGGGCCATAGCGTTATGGCTATTGTAGATGATCCGCGAGAATTCAGGTTAACTCATTCCCACTTCGTTGTGGTAAAGGGTAATATATTTAATACCATTGATATTGCAAAGTATATTGATGGATACGACACGGTGGTATGCCTATATGAGCCTGAGACAGCGTGTCTTAAAGAACATATAGATGCTAATAGGTCTTTGATTACTGCAGCAAAAATAGCCGGTGTTAACCAGGTCATTTCACTGGGTCACCCGATGTCATTAAAATTAGAGAATACAAAAGTGTTTTTTGATCTATGGAAGCCTATTGCATTTATACAATCGGAAACACTAGACCTCTTCAAAAAAGAAGATCAGTTTGCATGGGCCTACTTACACTCAATTGATCTTTTCATTAAAAGGAGAACATCTCCGGATAGATATACAGTCGCTGATGAGATCTCATTAAGTAAACCCAAAGGACTTACTAAGATTATAGAAATAGATAATATTATTAACGAACTGGTTAGCGAGGTAGATAGGCTATCGTATGTATGGCAAGAGATTGAGACCAGTTTATAATCACAAGTGTATACAGATTTAGTACGTTTTCAGTCTCCGAAGTATATACTTATTCCATTTTGTGATTCCGCCCAATCAAGAAGTTCAAAAAAAAATCAACACTTATTTCCTAAACGAGAGTTAGGTTTAGCAGATCCATTTAGTTCTGCTATCGGGCCATTATATCTAATACTGTCAACGTATTCCTTCACCATCTCCCAGTCATTATTATTAGAAGCCATAGCGAGAGCCATAAGTATTAAGCCATCTTCTTTCTGGGAAGACTGGTAGTGAAATCCATTTTTATCAATATTTAACACTACCCAAACCTTTGAGGTGTCCACTATTTTATTGATATTCTTTACTGTCTTTTTGGTTCTCCTGGGTGTAGTTTTTATATCCATCGTGAGGTTATTTTATCTAAGTTGGCCTTCCAACACTAAATTATTATCTCTCAAAACAAAGTTTGACGCCTGTTTTTTAGCATTTGCTTCATCAAGTACAATTGACACATAGTTTTTCAACGGAACTTCTCTAATTTCCCTATTATTCGCCAAACACATCTTATCTTGTCTGTCAATTCGTCCTGTTCTGGTATCAGGTTCAAGGTTTGCCGAATATAAATACGTCCAATTAAGTAATCCTTCTTGTTGAAACAACTTTAAAGCTTCACGCTGGGCTAAAATTATAGGTTTCCACAGATCATAAAATTCCATTGTATTTTCTATAGGACGGTGGATTGGATGTCCTATAACAACCAATTTCCGCACACCGGCTTTTCTGCTGCCGTCAATTACCGCACGTATAGATTTAACATGCTCAATGGGATGAACAGGTAATGGTTCGTGAACCGCTATCACAACATCATGCCCCTTTACATGGTTTTCTATCTCTTCCTTGTTTATCATATGCCCATACACCACATTAAGGTTATGATGATTAACAGGCACCTTATTTATATCGTATGTAATAGCTGTTACTTTATGTTTTCTGTCTAATGCCTCAGCCATTATATTTCCTCCGGCTTTACCTGTTGCTCCGAAAAGAGCTATTTTTTGTTTGCTCATTGGTTAGTTTGAATTAAAATGATCTGATTATTTTGACGTTTATAGCGCCAAATTAGAGCACAATATTTTTTTATTTAGATATTTTCTATTAACTACACAAAAAAGAGATTGAACAAAGTATTCTTATCGTTAAAAAAACGCCTTGTTTACGCTGTATTGTAAAGTTAAATCTGGATAAAAAAAAATAAACCCGCACTACTTAGTAAAGCCGAAATACCCGTTGATTAATTAATTTTCCGGGGTCGCTTCATTTTATTAAATGCGGGATTCGCTTACGATATTGAGTAAAACAACAGCTATAGCTTCTTGTTTTTGGCTCTTAATATTAATCGAAGAGACTGATCATAGGTTACATAGCTCCAAGCCCAATTAATGAATATCATTACCCGGTTTTTAATACCGACTATAGACATGAGATGGACAAGCATCCAAACTAACCATGCAAAAAATCCTTGAAATTTAATATACGGTAAATCGACCACCGCCAGGTTTTTACCAACTGTTGCCATTGAACCCGGGTTCTTATAGTGGAAAGGCACTAACGGCTTTCCTTTTTCAATATTTTTCAGGTTATTGGCGACACCTTTGGCCTGCTGTATGGCTGGCTGCGCCATTTGTGGATGACCATTGGGATAAGCTTCTTCTTTAAGTAATGCAATATCACCAATTGCAAAAACATTATCACTCCCTTGTATTCTGTTAAACTGATCAACTATAATTCTTCCATTTTTTGCCAGCGCAGTTTCCGGTATTCCTTCCAGCTTATTACTTATAACCCCTGCGGCCGATACCATTGTTTTGGTATCGATAGTAGTACCGTCCATTAAAAGAACCTGCTGCCCGTTATAATCTTTTACGCTTGTATTTGTAAGTACATGCACATCAAGCTTCTCCAGGTACTGCTTAGCTTTTTTAGAAGCAGCTTCTGACATTCCATTCAATAATTTTGGTGTAGTCTCTATCAGAGAAATATTCATCTCCTTAAAGTCAAGTTCAGGATAATCTTTAGGTAAAATATGCTTTTTCATGTTAGCCAATGTACCAGCCACCTCTACCCCGGTTGGTCCTCCTCCAACAATAACAATGTTCATTAAAGCATTCTTAAGGGCTTTATCTTCTGTTATTAAAGCATTCTCGTAATTCTCCAGTACCTTGTTCCTTATATCCATAGCTTCGGTAACAGATTTCATAGGCAAGGAATGTTCCATAATGTTTTTATTCCCGTAATAATTGGTGTCTGCCCCTATTGCCAACACAAGAAAATCATACTTGATCATCCCTATTCCGGAATTAATATAATTCTCCCGGGTGTTTACTGAAGTCACCTCCGTAATTCTTACATATACATTCTTACTTTTTTGAAATACTTTTCTGAATGGAAAACAAATGGCACTTGGCTCAAGGCCAGATGTTGCTATTTGATAGAATAAAGGTTGAAACTGATGATAATTATTCTTATCAATTAATACCACCTGGTAATCGGTTCCCGCCAGTTTACGGGCGAGTTTTAAGCCGCCAAAGCCGCCGCCTATAATAACTACTCTTTTCTTATTTGTTTCAGGAATATTAGCTTTCATTGTTTTAAGTAAAAAAACAAAATAACATTATTTATCCCAATAGTTCGTTTAAAGATTTTCATTCAAAAAAAACAGAAAGGCTAAAAGATATGGTTTACCCTTTACTACAAAAACTTAACCTTTCATTATTAGTACTTCATCGAATAACAACTATTTATTTTCAACATCTATTTAGGTTTGTTTTTACATGACGACCAAACGCATACACTTACCAGCAAGATTTATATTGCTCATCCTTTTATTACTCTTTCGGAACCCTTTATTTGCGACTAACACCCAAGAAGGCGCTAAACTTTTTAAAGTAAACTGCGGAATGTGCCATAGTATTGGCAGTAATAAAATAATTGGCCCCGGCTTAGAGGGTGTTACCGATAGGGTGCCTTCTCCTTATGAAGACTGGATGGCGAAATGGATCAAGAACAATGTTGGTTTTCGTAAAAGTGGAAACGCTTACGCCAACCAGGTTTTTAACGACAACAACAGCACTACCATGCCTGTTTTTGAAGGGATCTTAAATGATGCTCAGATCAAAAACATTATAGCCTACCTGGCTAACCCACCTAAGGCCGATGCTGCCATTACCAAGGAGATACAAGCTGCATCGGGAACAGCAGGGGCTGAACAAGTTAAAACAACTAAAAAGCCGTGGATATGGCTTATTGTCGTCGGCGTATTAGCAATTGCTACGGTAGTATTGCGCACCGTACGCAAAACACTACAACTTGTATTAAGTGAAAAACAACATTCAGCGCCACCCATTGACACCAATATTTGGAAAGATTTTAAAAGATGGATATACAATAACAAAACTAAGTTTGCTCTAGTTTGTATTTCCATTTTCACATTACTATCCTTATATGGCTGGGAATATATGTGGGGTATTGATGTTAACCAGGGTTATCACCCATCTCAACCCATAAACTTTATTCACAAAGTACATGCCGACGATAATGGTATTGCCTGTTTATATTGCCACTCAGGTGCCGAAAAAGGTAAGGTAGCCGGCATACCTACCTTAAATGTCTGCATGAATTGCCATAAGGGTATTCAGGGAACCAACCCTGAATATCAAAAAGAGATAGCCAAGATATACTATGCAACCGGTTGGGATCCGGTAAAAGGAGATTACACTAACCCTCAACATCCCATTGAATGGAACAGAGTACATTCATTACCCGATTTTGCGTATTTCAATCATGCCCAGCATGTAATAATTGGCAAAATTGCTTGTCAAAAATGCCATGGCGACTGCTCTTCCTTTACAACTAACCAACAAGCAGCAACATTAACTATGGGTTGGTGCATTAACTGCCATAGGGAGACACCTGTTCAAATGGAGGGTAATGGATACTATACTCACCTGCACCAGGCCATAGACAAGAAATTTGGTGCAGACAAAAAGATTACAGAAGCCGATATGGGAGGGTTAGAATGTGGCAAGTGTCATTACTAGTTCAAAAAAAAAGACTTTACAAAACTCTATTGCTTAATTATAATATCCTACCACCGTTTTCATCCTGTTAATCGAATTTAAAACCTTTACGTATTATCGCAACTATACCTTAGCATTAAAATAGTACAAATGGGAAAGTTCTTCTTAATGAAGAGACAAAGATATTTTCCACTTGCATTTTAGTACTGGTTCTACACGAACCGGAGGCGTTTTGAGTGGTAAACGCCGAGAAAGGCAGCTTAGGTTGCCTTTCTTTTTTTTGTAAATCAAGCATTAATACTGGAACTATCGGCAGCAAATAAAAGTACCCAACAAGAAAGAGATGATTTCTTGTTGGGTAAATAATCAGAACTAGTTTCTATTGTTTATTGCAGTATTTAGGCATTCGATTTTTTACCAGATGCCATTGCAATAACACCACCTATAATTAGTACTGCGCCTAAAATTGGTGGCCATTCTACGTGATGATTCTCTTTGCTGTCAATTTGTACAGCACCAATATCAACTACTTTTTTGGTTGTTACATAATTAAACCCTGTGTATATCATCATAACTATTCCAATTACAATGAGGACTATTCCGGTTGTGCGTGTTTGCATATTACTATAAATTATATGGTTATTAATATATTACAACAAAATTAGTTCCGGGCTATTGCATCTACCCTATATAATTTATCTATTCGTATATATAATTGGTATTCAATCTTATTTACACAAGTAAATAATACAATTTATTATGCAAATCATACAATGGCCTTATTATATATATGCCCCATATTTGGCGCAACTAATTAAACAAAAAAACTTAAATTTAAAATAAATGAAACCATATTCTATAATAATTAAAACAGTAATGTTTGCGTCAATATTAAGCATGCAGGCTTGCAGTAATAACTCTCAAGACAAAAACACCGGTACAACAGGAACAAATACAACAGACAGTAGCAAGAACAGTGACGATAAAAAGTTCCTTATAAAAGTTGCCAATATTAACCTGGAAGAAATTCAATTAGGGCAATTGGCTCAGCAAAATGGTTCGTTACCTGCTGTGAGAGATATGGGTAAAATGATGGAAGATGATCATCGCAAATGCATGAACGAGTTATCTGCTTTAGCAAGTAAGAAGTCAGTAATGCTACCTGCCTCGCCAAATGACGATGCTCAGAGTGATTACAAAAAACTCAGCGAAAAATCTGGCACCGCATTTGATAAAGACTATTCAGATATGATGGTGAGCGGCCATAAAGATGCTATTAAGTTATTTGAAAAGGATTCTGCCACCTCTACCGACCAGGATATTAAGCAATGGGCAACTGCTACCTTACCAACATTACGTAAGCACTTATCAACGGCTACTGCATGTCAGAACCAGTCTAAATAAGGTTTAGTAAACTCTATAAAAAAAGCCAAGAACTTCTAGTCTTGGCTTTTTATTTAATAACCCACAAAAAAAACCTGCTTGAAGCAGGTTTTTATACTTTCTAACCAATAAGAGTTATTTTGTTGGGCTGGTTTCGCTCTTAGTTTCTGACTTAGACTTAGTAGAGCTTTTGGTTCCCTTTTTGTTTTGTTTTTTAGAAACAGACTTTGTTGTTGATTTTTTAGTAGTAGTACCATCCGCATTGGTTGTAGTAGAACTTGTTTTGGTGGTTTGTGCCATTGCAAGCGATGCAAAGCCAAATAAAGCAATAAGAATGCTTGCAAATACTAATTTTTGATTTTTCATTTAGTTTTATAGTTTTAAGTTAATATTATATCAAGCAAAATTGAAGGATAAGTTTTATTGCAGCCAGTACGCAAAGTAATAATTAGTTGTATAATTTCCATATACAATCATAACAGACTCAATAACCCACTCTAACGACCGGGCTTATTCGCGGCTATATATAGGATTACCGTATTCGTCGAATTTAAGGCTTCTTATTAGACCCTTAAAATTCCCCCATTTCTTGCCAGCATTCATATTTTCACTCTCATCACTTGTCATTCTATCAATAAGCTTTAAGAATGAATTAATTAGATCTCTTATTAGTTTCATGTTATATCAGTTTAAAATTTTGTTAATTATTTACGTTTATAATTCTTATCGTTTCTTTCTTCTTCTCTTCTCTCGCTTTTCAGGCTTTTTCTTATTCTCATTAAAAGGGCCATGTTCGTCACCTACCTGTTCAGCATATCCATATTTTAATTTACCTGTGTAGTACCCATTTTTTATAATAGACTTTTCAGGCTCTAACTTTTCAACCGGCGCTACATTTACCTCATTGTATTCATTTTCATCATGTATCGAATACCTTTCATCCTCTTTTATTTGTTTTTTCTTTTTCATATCTATCGTTTTAAACTTTACAAACTTTTACCCATTATGGCCCGGTACTATTGTAGGGGTTGGGTTTATTGTAGGAGTTGGGTTTATAGTGGGAGTTGGATTTAACGTCGGAGTTGGATTTGTGGTGGGCGTAGGATTAATAGTTGGAGTTGGGTTAACGGTAGGTGTAGTTGTTGGGGTCGGGTTAATGGTTGGAGTCGGGTTAACCGTTGGGGTTAGATTCACAGTAGGAGTATAAAGCGGGTTAGGGTTAGAAGGGTTTAAAGAAGGGTTATTGCTAGGAACCGTAGGTTGTACCTGAGCGCTTGAATTAATATAGAAACAAGCTGAAAATATTGCAATTATTAAAAACCTAGTTTTCATATATATTTAATTATTTAGTGTTCTTTTATTATCTCAAAAATAACCCAGCCACATACCAATTACTTATCTATTCGATATCTGCCCTTTCTTAATAGGTAGAGTATTGAAAAATGATGGTAAAAAGGTTTTTGACAATAACCATAACAGTTCTTTTTTTTACGGCGCGCATTTTGTCATTTAACCTCTAATTTTAAGTGGTTGTCGATTATTCAAATAGTCATGATTGTTGAGCTTATACATTGCAGGCATTAATAGAGTTTTTTTTTAATAATCTCGATATGCTAAAAGCCTTAACCTGGTATACATATATAGCAGAACAAGCTGATTCTACCCTGCATGTAGGAACCACAAACAACATAAAAAAGAAATTGAAAAACACAGATGGTATTAATGACGATTACTTAATAACCATTCATTATACACGATCATTTAAATCGAGATCAGAGGCGTGTAAACATGAACATCGGTTAAAGCGGTATTCTACTATGGGCAAGCTCGATATAATACAATCGGTACATAACGAAGTGAGGAAGCTTCAAAATTTATAGGTAACCCTATTGAAGTTTAAAAATATCCTTTTCAACCTCGCTAAATAGCTCACTTATAAGGCTTTTAGGTTTTATTCTATGCTCCCCTTGCGAGTGATAAATAAGCACATCTGCATT
The DNA here is from genome assembly GCA_013285655.1 of Bacteroidota bacterium. Lineage (GTDB taxonomy): Bacteria > Bacteroidota > Bacteroidia > JABEUT01 > JABEUT01 > JABEUT01. The sequence continues at coordinate 22,654 of JABDHI010000025.1, read as the reverse complement.
AAGTTGTATTTCATTATCGCTAGCCACCTTTTCAGGTTCCGATCTAATAATATAGCTCCACTTTAATTCTTCTTCTTTACGGAAAAGATCCAAAACCAAATGCTCCGCTTGAACGATAGCTTTACCTAACTCAAAAGCATGTTGCAACGTACCCAGATTTAAGGTATAGGAGTGACTAATTACAATAAGATGCGACGCTAACGAATCCTTTGTGCCATTTAAGTAAGCACTCATGGCGTTCAGGTACTTATCCGTGTTTTCGGGAGTTAATTCGTAAAAAGCTATTACGGTATCATGACCTTTCGCAAACCTGCTCACTATCTCGCTGCTTTTAACTTTACTACATTCAATAACCAGATTAGGGTGGCGTAGTTTAAATTCAGTTCTATCGGTTACAATTGCAGTTACTGAATGGCCTCTTTTCAGAGCTTCTTCAATTAAGCTTTGGCTAACTTCTCCTTCTGCCCCAAATACTGCTATACTTTGCTTATTCATGTTACAATATTTACCAGCAAGTTACTACATACCAAGTGCAGCGATTTCACATTTTCTGTAAGCACCTTAAAAAGATAGTTTAATTCTTGAATTACCTCGCTCTACTAATTTTTAGCCTCCGCCTTCTATTAGAATTCATTCATCGAATTTGAGTAGAAAACTGTTTAATGGACGTTAAATTTGCTTAAAGTTCATCACAAAATATAATCCAAGTAAGATGGAAACCATTAGCCCCGATATACAGGCACAGGAGAACAAGCCAGCAGGTACAAAAACCATGAAAGCAGTACAAATTCATGAATATGGCGGAATTGATAAGTTGATGTATGAAGACGCGGCTGTACCGGTACCTGCGCCTGACGAAGTTTTGATTCGGGTACATGCCGCAGGCGTAAACCCCGTTGATTGGAAAATACGCCAGGGGCATATGGCAACTCAGGCTAAACATAAACTACCCCTTATACTTGGCTGGGACGTTGCAGGTACCGTGGTTCAACTAGGCAGCCTCGTAACCACTTATAATGAAGGTGACAGAGTTTTTGCACGACTAGACATTATGAGAAATGGCGCTTATGCAGAATATACCGTTGCCAAAGTATGCGAGGTAGCACACGCACCTAACATACCCTTAAATATAAGTGCCGGTGTTCCGCTTGCCTCGCAAACTGCATGGTCTGGGTTATTCGAAATTGGCAGTTTAAACCCCGACCAAAAGATCCTTATTCATGGTGCATCAGGGGGCGTGGGTATTTTTGCACTTCAACTTGCAAAACTTGCCGGAGCTTATGTAATTGGCACTACTTCAAATGAGAACGTAGATTTCATAAAATCGCTGGGAGCCGATGAGGTTATAGATTATAAGAATGAAGATTTCAGTAAAATAGTTAAAAATGCCGATATGGTTTTTGATACTATTGGTGGTGAAACACAAGCCAAGTCATGGCAAGTGATAAAAAAAGGTGGTATTCTTGTTTCTACCTTACAAGTAGATGAAAAAGCTGCCGCTAAGCATGAAGTGATAGCCAAAACCTTTATGGTTGTTTCAAATGGAGCGCGTTTACAAGAAATAGGCAAATTAATTGATAAGGGTACTTTACGGGTGGTTATTGACAGGGAGTTTTCGTTAGAAGAAGTAAAACAAGCACATCAATACAGTGAAACCGGTAAAGCCCGTGGTAAAATCATTTTGAGAGTTTATACACCAAGGCCTGAATAATGGTTTGAAAGCCGGTTAGTACAAATTAACATTCAGGGCAGAAATAAAATCTTCAACCCTAGCTTTAGCTGTTTCTTCACTAAATCCTTCACCAATAACATTGGTTATTTTAGTACCATTTATTTTATAATAAATCCTTTCTATTCCAAAAGTGTTTTGGTACTCAATATAATCGGCAGGCACTTCAGCTATTTCGCCTTTACTGCTTTTTACCTCGTCATCTTCTATTTCGTACATAAAGTATTTCATAATCGTATTTTTATTCAAAAATATACCCTATTAAAGTTGTTCTGAACATTATTAGGTAAAACCCTATACACTAAGGGTAAACACAATAGTTTACGTTTTAAATTAATTTTAAAACCAGCTTAAATAGCACCAATTTTTGTGCGGTCCTTATTATACTTCTCCCTTGGGGCTTCGTGGTTTAACCTATCCATTTTTTGATAGGCCTTTAATACATAGGCAGGATATGCCCCCTTATACTCCACCTTATAAAACGAAAATCCATTATAGGGTATATAATTTTTTGCTGAGAAAAATTTTACTTTATCAGCTATACCTTTCTCTTTAAAATACGACATGAACGCTTCTTTTCTGGCCGCATTTAGCTGGTTGAACCGGGCATTAACAAGAGCGGCACCTACAATATTACTGCACTTATCCTGAACAGTAAACAGAAGCTGCCCCTTGCTATACTTATCTAAGTACCGAACAAATGCAGAATCTTTAACCGACATTTTTTCAACGAGTTCAGAATCCTTTGCCTCAAACGGCCTATTGGGATGGCACGACATATAATACTTCTTTTTAGCCTCGTATAGTAAGATGTACTCCTTCTCTTTTAATTCGAACTGTTGAGGATATATTTGAACTGAAGCTTCGGGTGTCTTTGATAAGAAATCAGCCATTTTTTCGGCAAATTTCTTTTGTGAAGATGACATCTGGCTTTGTCTCATTTCCCATTTAAGGCTGAGCGAATTCTCAATTTCATTTTCAAGTGACTTAACTTTAATACGGTAAGGGGTTGCAGGCGGTTTTACAAAAATATTAGTTAAAATATCTAAAAAAACATTTTTTAAATGGAAGGTCGGGCTTTTTAAATTACCCGTAATGGGTATCTGGTAATCTATAACGTTGCCATTATTTCGGGTAAATGCCAGTACCAGCCACATAGGTACCCATTTTAGCCCTTTGTTCTTTATTTTATTATCAATAAAAGGGTCGACCATTAGCAAATGATTATCACTTTGTATAATTCCTTGTTGCACATTCCAGGTACCGTTTAACTCCAATGTTCCTCTATCTAATGGGAAAGAGGTATACGTAATAAGGTAAGGATTAAAAGCCGAAAGCGGTACATTCTCGATATGATAATGCAACACAAAATTAGCACTATCTCTGGGGTTAATGCTTGCAACTACAGCAAAATCTCCGTATGGCTTTAACCCGGAAGTCATCCTAACATTCACCAGGCCTTTGTTTTTATCAATAGAATCAACTTTTATATACAAGGGATTTGCCTCCATTGAAAATTTATCACTTACCGAATAATCATTGAACTTGAGATCGGCTCTGCTCACTTCCAGTTTATTAACCTTATAGGCGCTCTCGAAGAAATTGCGCGATAAATCTGCTATATAGTGCGCAAGTGCTATTACAAGGTTAAAACGTGCCGGATCGGTATTAGCTGCAGCCACGTTTGCCCCCGCCTTACCAAACATCGTTTCCACATTATCAAGATGGTCGTAGCTCTCGTACTTAAAATAGGGGTGCGAGAGCTTCATTGAATCGAGATTATAGAGATGTTTTTTAGGATATACCTCGTTCATGGCCAGAACAAGGGTATCAAAAGATAAGTAATCTTCTATTTTATTTTTACCAAAATGAAAATCGTTAACTAATATTCTTCCTTTAGTATCTGACTCTTCCGCGTCTTTATAATTTCCTTTCGTGCTTATATCAGCATCCAAAAAAGCCGAAAACGTACCATAATTTGAAATACTTCGTAAATATTGGTCGAGTACAGACATATTTAAATGCTGGATTTTTAAAGAATAATTGTAATCTACAGTACTTACATTCATCCAATATTTTCCTGTAATATGGCCCGTGCCGGTACCCGGATCGAAAGACACATCGCTTTGAAAAGACATATCCTTCCAGGTCATTCCGGGGCTTTTAAAATTGAAATTCTTTATAAAGTAGTTTACCTTTATAAGAGTATCGTAAAAATAAAAAGTTCCATTTTTAATGGTCACATTTAAAATACTAAAATGCGCTGGTTCACCTGGCGGCTTAGGTAGTTTTTGTATTTCCGGTATTGGCGATCTGAAAAACTCAACTATATCAGTAAAGTTAAATGTGCTTTTATCTTTCAGCACAACTACACCGTAAGGTTCATCTATAGTAACACGTGTAAATATATATTCCTTCGATAAAAGCTTGCGCATATCCATATCTACCGTCAGGCCATTTGCTGAGAAGAATACGATATCACTCTTTTGTTCGTATATTTTTAATTTACTAAAATGAACATGCCCGGTAAAAGGATTAACATATAGCCAGGCCACCTTAATTTGCCTTCCGGTATACTTTACGCTATATTTCTCAATTAAATACTTACTAATGGGTGAAATTAAGGCCACACACAACAACACAACTCCAACAATAACGCTTATCGCTATTATCAGAATTCTTCTCAACCGTAACTTCAGTGGTTTCATTATTTACTCCCTTAATTAACATGTAACGTCCCTACTTTACGACCATATTCTAATAGTTTATGTTGCTGTTTTAAATATTAGGGTACTTAAGGCTCTCATTTTGAATTTCTACCTTAACTATCCTATGAAGCGGGATATACGTATTATTCTTTAATCCTATACTTGAATCGTTTACTTCCCAAATAGTGGTTTCAACCTTTCTTAGTCCTTCAGCATCGCGAAAATGTATTGAAACTTTGCTCGTAAAGCCATTGCCCAACAACAGACCACGTTCCGCATCGGCTCTCCTTTGTGCTATTTCTTCCTGAGAACGGAGTACTTCATCGCCCGGAAAAACAAGATTCGTGATATGTTCCTTTTCTACTACGGCGGCGGGTGTAATGTTTTCTGTAAGCATAGTAAATTATTTTAACGTTAAATTACAATCACATTTTCAATGTATTGTTAAATACTCGATAAACCAGATGAATTAAGAGGTAAACCGATATTCCTAAAGAGTCTATTTTTAGTCCTTCTAAAATTCTACCCTATTACTTGCTTATTAATTATACTTCTGCTCTAACTTTGCATCTATACAAAGTGTTGCATGCGGAACACTCAAAAGTCTCTGCCTAGGTATTAGCTTACCGGTAACGCGGCAAATGCCATATGTTTTGTGTTCAATACGCACTAAAGCATTTTGAAGGTCGCGTATCAACTTCTCCTGACGAGAAGCTAAGAAGGCTGTTTCTTCCCTTGTTTCTACTTCTGACCCATCTTCCATCACCTTAAAAACAGGCGAAGTGTCTGAAGTATCATTTGTGCTTTTGTAACAAAGAGTCTCCTTCAGCAACAAATGATCACTTTTTGCTTGTTCGAGTTTACCCATAATTACTAGTTTAAACTCCGCCAATTCTTTTTCCGTGTATTTTTTCTTTTCAGTTAAACCAACCATTTTAATTGATTCGTTTGCTACGTTCTTGCTTTTTGTATTTAAGTTTTTCATAAGTTTTTATTTTTTATAGTGCAAACTTGCCATTCATTCAATAACACTTTAAAACATAATCGATGAATTAAACAAAATGGAGGGTGAACCAGGCGTCTTTATATTTTTAAAATATGTAAATCATAAAATTTATCTTGTGAATTATACAAGATAAAACATGGAGGATTAAATGATTTTTGTAATAGATTTTAACTCAATTAACATGAGACCAATTTGGACAGGCGCAATAGGTTTTGGACTGGTAAATATTCCGGTAAAATTGTTTAGCGCCACACAATCAAGCAACTTAGATTTAGATATGCTTGACAAAAAAGATCTTTCTAATATCCGCTATCAAAGGGTTAATGAAAGCACAGGCAAAGAAGTAGACTGGAATGATATAGTGAAGGGGTATAAGTACAATGACCATTATGTGGTGGTTACCCCCAAGGATTTTGAAATTGCCAGTGCTAAAAAGACTAAGGTTATAGAAATTTCGAATTTTGTAAATGAAGAAGAGATCGATACCATTTACTATGAAACTCCTTATTATCTTGAGCCTGAAAAAAGCGGGCAACGTGCCTATGCCTTGTTAAGAGAAGCATTGGCAAAAACCAATAAGGTTGGCGTAGCCAGTTTTGTATTACGAAACAAAGAAAGCCTTGCAGTATTAAAGCCGCACGAAGATGTTATAGTGCTGAACCGGGTACGTTTTAATGAAGAAATAAGAACAATAGATGAATTTAATCTTCCAGAAAAAAAAGAGGTTAAATCAGCCGAATTGCAAATGGCCGTTACTCTTATTAATCAGCTTTCAACTAAGTTTAATATGGCTCAATACAAAAACAAGTATTCAGCTGAATTACTAGCGCTTATTAAAGAAAAAGCAAAAGGAAAGAAAATTAAAGAACCACAGTTAAAGGTAGTACATCGCCAAACCAAAGATTTGATGGCCCAGCTGAAAGAAAGCCTTGAAAGAAAACATAAAAAAGTATCCTAATGGCGTTAACTCTTTATAAGAAAAAGAGAAACTTCAAAAAAACCTCTGAACCCGTAGGAGCTCATGCGAAAGGTTCAAGTAAGCTTATATTTGTTGTACAAAGGCATAATGCTTCTCACCTGCATTACGATTTCAGACTGGAAATGGAAGGCGTATTAAAAAGCTGGGCGGTGCCTAAGGGGCCATCTATGAATCCGGGGGATAAAAGGCTGGCCGTTATGGTAGAAGATCATCCATATTCATACAAAGACTTTGAAGGTACAATACCCAAAGGCAATTATGGTGCCGGTACGGTCGAAATTTGGGATAAAGGCTACTATACAGATTTAAACCAATCGGACAAGAAGGAATCAGAAAAAGCACTATTAAAAGAGCTCAAATCGGGTAGTATTAAATTTGTAATGCATGGCGAAAAGCTTAAAGGCGAATTTGCCCTGGTAAGAATGAAGAATACCGATAACGACAAATCGTGGTTATTGATAAAACATAATGACGACTACGCTGTTAAGAAAAGCTATACTGCAGAAACAGCAAAAGAGAGTAAGCCCGATAACCAAGCTGTTAATAAAAAACCTCTTGAACGAAAACTTCTTACCGACTTAAAAAAAAAGAAAACATCAGGCCTTATAAAACCAATGTTAGCAAAAGAAACCGATAAAGCATTTGATGACAAGGAATGGTTATTTGAGATCAAGTGGGACGGTTACCGGGCCATTGCAGAATTAGAAGGGAAAGACGTTTCATTATACTCGCGTAATGGCAATAACTTTAATACCGCTTATCCATTTGTGGTGGCTCAATTAAAGAAGATGAATTTGAACGCCACGCTCGACGGAGAAATAACCGTACTTAACTTAAAGGGATTGCCCGATTTTCAGCTTTTGCAAGATTATAAAATGGATAACTCCCACCCTATTCAATATAATGTATTCGACTTGCTTTCCCTTAATGGGAAGGATACATGCGAGCTTCCTTTAATTGAACGAAAGAAATTATTGCAAAAGCTGTTACCTAATAATGAGATCATAAAATATTCTGACCATACAGAAACAAACGGGAAAGGGCTTTATAAGGAAGCTACTAAACTTAACCTGGAGGGTATAATGGCTAAAAAGGCCAATAGCTTATATTACCCGGGCCGCAGGACAAGCGAATGGCTTAAAATAAAAGAACATAAAACCCAGGATGCTATTATTGCAGGCTTTACACAGGGCAGAAACAGCCGCAAGCATTTTGGCGCCCTAATATTAGCCGTAAAAAAAGGAAACACATTAAACTATATCGGCCATACCGGCACGGGCTTCGACGAAAAAAAGCTGGAGGATATGATGAGGTTATTGAAGCCACTCATCCGAAAAACATCGCCTTTTAATAAACGAATTGTAACTAATATGCCCGTAACCTGGGTAGAACCTAAACTAGTGTGTGAGGTAAAGTATACCCAGCAAACACAACGCGGCAGCCTGCGTCACCCTGTTTTTCTACATTTACGGCCCGATAAGCCCAAAGAAGAAGTAACCGAAGAAAAAGCAATAACTCCTGTGAAGACAAAAAAAAACGAAGCCGAAAGCGGTGAGAGTAATTATTCTTTCGAAAAGATTGAAGTGCCGGTTACGCACACCCAAAAGCTATTTTGGCCTGATGACAAAATCACTAAGGGTGATTTGATAAACTATTATCAATCTATTGCGAATGTTATACTTCCGTACTTAAAAAACAGGCCTCAGTCGTTAAGAAGAAACCCTAATGGAATTAAAGACGATGGCTTTTTTCAAAAGGACGCGAGCAAAGAAACACCCGATTGGATAGAAACACATAAGATATATTCCGAATCTGCCAATAAGGAAATAAATTATATACTTTGTAATGACAAGGCTACTCTTTGCTATTTGAATAACCTGGGCTGCATTGAGTTAAACCCATGGCATTCTACAATAAAGCATTTAGATAACCCCGATTACCTGGTAATTGATATTGATCCTTCTAAAAAGAACACATTCGAACAGGTAATAGAAACTGCCCTTGCCATACATGAGGTGTTTGAAAAAATGAAAATCCCTCATTTTTGTAAAACTTCAGGAGCAACCGGTATGCACGTATATGTGCCGACCCAACAAAAATACACCTACGACCAACTTAAAGACTTCTCGCACCTGGTATGTATTCGGGTAAACGAAATGCTACCACGCTTTACAAGCCTTGAACGTAATTTGCAAAAAAGGGGGAACACCATTTACCTGGATTACTTGCAAAACCGACGCGGCCAAACCATCGCATCTGCCTATAGTGTAAGGCCATTTCCGGGCGCAACGGTTTCTACACCCTTAGAATGGAAAGAAGTAAAAAAAGGATTAGATCCCTCTCAATTTAACATTCACAACACCGCAAAGCGCTTGCAGAAAAAAGGTGACCTTTTTGCAGGAGTATTAGGTAAGGGGATTGATTTACTGAAGTGCTTAAAGATATTTTCCTAAAAACAAATCAGGGATTAATTTTTACAGGCTTGGTCTTTTTCGAGTTTTCCAGCTTAACTTCAGTGCCCGGCATCTTATCCTTTTCTGAAATTTCACCCAGCTTAATATAGAATTTCTTCAGCACTATCAGCTCATCTTCGGTAAGGTCTTCAATATTCAACACCTTATTGCTAGCGCCCTTTGTGGCGGCTATCAGTTCATTTAATTTTAATTGTATGGCCAGTGTATCCTTATTCTGGTCTCGCTGAATAATAAACACCATTAAAAAAGTAGTTATACTGGTGCTTGTATTAATTACCAATTGCCAGGTAACGGAAAAATGAAACAAGGGCCCTGTAATTGCCCAGCCCACAACCAGAGCTAATGCAGTGATAAAGGCAGCAGATGTGCCTGTGAAACCCGAAACCGTGGTTGAGAATCTTTCAAAAATATTCTGTGTTTTCTTTTTGGTTGTCATATTAATCATTGTTTATCTTCCGTTTCGCTACCTCTGTCAATATCGCTTATATGCAACGTACTATCAAGTGTTGGTGTTAATGCCTGAATAAATGCATTTTTCAAAATACCACCAATTGCAGCCCAACTATCTGGCTTAGGACTTTTAAAAGTGCCATGTATAGGTATGCGTGTTGCAAACTGCTGGTTGTGGCTATGGTTCGAAAAAATATTGGTAACAAACTGTGTTCCATTGGCAATTAACCAATGCCAAATGTTCTTATTCTCTTTAATGTTAGTCTCTACCTTTATATCATGAAAAAGGGGTTTGGTGTACCCGTCAAATGCTCCATTGGCGGCGGCAACTTCAGTATATAGCTCCATAGTTCCGCCTATTATTTTAAACTTAAGATATGCTTCGGTAAAGTCATTCAGCTCTGTTAATTGAACTCCTTTCATTTTTTCCTTTAACTCAAAGGTTGGCACTTCATTTAAAGGATCAAGTGCAACATCAAGCGAAAGATTACCGGTTTTAAAACAAGTTGCCGATACCGTAATTGTTGATGGCAACGTCTTATCCTTATCCACCTTATTGCGCAAGTTAGTTGCCGCAGCATTTATGTTGCTTAAAAATATATCAATTTTAGGGGTACTGGTAAAGTCCCTGTAGTGCACCTCACCATTTACTATGTCCACGCGGTTAATATCAAGTGGCATCAAATTACGTACCACTTGTATCCAACTGCTATCCATCCCCGATTGAGAAGATGCCGCTGTTGGTCCATTCACAAAGTTTATGGTTGGGTCGAGGAATTTTATTTTTGCAACTATTGCCCCATGGAACAGAGCAGCCCATTCAAGCGAAAGATCGATTGTTTGAGATGAAAAGAAAGGAACCGGAACCTGGCCATTTACTTTATTTAATTCTATTCCGTTTATCTGGTAAGCGCCACGCCATAAGCTCATTGAAATATTATCTACATGCCCCTGGTAACCGGGAATAGTATTTATTTCCTTATTTACATAACGCAAGACAATGGTAGGTAAGTATAGCCTGACAGCTACTAAAACAGCCACAAAGGCTACTAATACCCATAGAATTATTCTTTTCCTTTTACGTTTTTTTGCCGGTGTTGGTGTTTCTTTTTCCATTTGCTATTTGTTTATTACCTATATAATTAAGAAAATTGTCGATATTGAACTATCTGAAAACATAACCTTTCTGTACTATGCTACAGGGCAAAAATAATTCAGTGCCTAAGGCTGTATGTAGCACAACTTTCCTTAATAGATGTATTATTAACATATTTAATTTCCAGGCGTTTACAACCAGAATAATTTTGAAAGCAGCTCACCGATAAAAAGTAACTATTCAAATTCTATTTTACCGTTTTAGTAGAATTTTTGAAACAAAAAAAACCACATTGCAATTACTTTTGTTTAATTAAATCGTTCAATATGTTTTATTAAATCTAAATCTTAAACTATGATAAACTTAATAATCACGAAAGCTTTCTTATTACTAACCATGGCAATTGTAAATACTAAGACCCTCACTATAAAAAGCCCGGCATTTTCTAATAATGGCCCTATCCCCACTAAATATGCGTGCGATGGCTCTAACATTAGTCCTGAGCTGCAAATAAGCGAAATACCGGAAGGAACAAAATCGTTAGTACTTATAGTAGATGATCCGGACGCGCCGAAAGGTACCTTCGACCATTGGGTAATGTGGAATATTCCTGTTAAAGACAAAATTGCAGAAAACAGTGCGCCGGGTACGCAAGGCAAAAACGGTAAAGGCGAAAATAAGTACACTGGTCCTTGTCCTCCTTCCGGTACACACCACTACCACTTTAAAGTTTATGCGCTTGATACTAAACTTGATATAGCAGCAAATTCCGACAAAAAAGCAGTTTTAAAAGCTATTGAAGGACACATTGTTGCTTCAGGTGAACTTGTTGGTACTTACAAAAAATAACAAATTCATATATTTCATAGCTCTGTCATACTAATTTAAAAACTATGATACGGAAATTAAAATCGGGTGAATACCGAATATATTCAAGAAAGAAGAACGCCAAAACAAATAAACGAAAGAATCTTGGTACTTTTTCTTCTCTGGCCGCCGCTAAGAAACACGAACGGGAAATACAATATTTCAAGCGTTCTTAAATAAAAAAATAGGCTTAAAATTAAAGTAGCAGTTACATAGCCATAATAGGTCTACGTAACTGCTACTTTTTTTATAGCTAGCTCACTGGTTTCCTTTGCTTCCATATTGTTTTCTATTTTATTAATCAAAATTAAATCAGATAAAAAAAATCAGGTGATCTAATATTCTTGAACAGATATTCCAGGAAGCTAAAAACTCAGATGCTACTCTCTATGACCCTTGAGCCATAAAAAGGCTCATGACACTTACAGTTACTTATAGTGTTAAAACGTTGGCTTCAAAACAAGAATACAATACTTCGATAGGTTAACTATTAACTTGGCAAGTAAAGAATAATGGTTCCGTTATTGTTACTATAACAATGCACGTCGCGTAAAACCTTATGCTCCTTTTTTGCCTCATTCAGCTTGTCGATAATGACCCTATGGAACTCCTCCAGTATTTTCGCTACAGGCTCCTTACCGTTAACAGATGCCACCGTTAAAATTGGCTGCTCCTCTGACTTAGCAGAATGCTTGTCCTTATTTTTATGAACATCAGCCTTATTAGTTCCTGTTTTTGTTTTCATATTAAGTGTTGTTTTCCGTTAGTGCAAACATCTTAGTATACGCGTGTAAAAGGCATATATCATTTATTGTTTTTATTATATGATTTCTCTATCACATAATTAACATCTGCGAATGGTTGGGTGACATGTAAATCTTACAACTTATTACGAATAGGGTACATAATAATATTTTTTAATAAGCTCAATTTTGCAGTATTATATAGACATACTGCCAGATATGATTCTGGCACACATTAGTAAGATAATTATTGATATGAATAAAACAGAAGTTTTAGAGAGCGAAAAGCGAGCTAACAAATCTCACGGCAAAGATGGGCCCATTACATTTTTTCACCTTAAAGATGATGGTCAATTTCCTAATTCGCCTTACCCGGTGCTATTGTATAAAGATATTTTAAATTTACCTTTTTTAAGACCGGGCGCTTTTATTGAAAATCTTTTTAAAGGGAACGGCTGGTACAATTCATGGCGCGCGGGTATATACGAATATGGCCATTACCATAGCAACACGCACGAGGTAATTGGTGTTTACAAAGGCAAAACCACTTTACTTATTGGTGGAAAGAAAGGCGTAAAAATTGATATTGAAAAAGGCGACGTTCTAATTCTTCCGGCCGGGGTAGCTCATCAAAACCTTAATTCAGAAGACAGTGTAAAATGCGTGGGTGCTTATCCTAACGGAATAAAGTATGATATGAAATATGGCAAAGCTGATGAGAGGCCTAAAGCAGACCTTACGATAAAAAAAGTACCTACTAACATTAAGAATCCGGTTTTTGGGCATATCATGGGTATTCCGAAATACTGGAAACCGCACTCTTAACATTTCTCCTATTTATAAAAAAAACTCCAAACACAATTAACATACTACAAATGAAATACACTTTACTGCTGGCACTATCATTACTACTTTTCAATACAAATACCAAAGCACAAGATGACGTAAGCCCAATTGTGAAATACTTAATTAAAAGAGGATATGTGTTTCCTGACTCAAGTATAGGAGTGATGCACCGCGACAGCACAAAAAAATGGCCCGATACATTGTATTATAATACTGTATACAAAGCACCATTGTTTGGTTCACCAACAATACCCATACCATTTAGTAGTGTTGAATATATAAACGGACAATACCAGGTAAGCCCTACTATAAGTTTGGGTTACGGATATACATGGTTTTTTGGAGATTTTATATTTAACGAAAATGATAAAATTACTGTTGACCCTATATTTTTCTTTGGCATTATAGGCGATGCGGCCTTGCAGGACAACTTTAGCTTCAACAAAATTACAGGCTTAACAGGAGATCTTTTTATAGGTCTCGGACCACTTTCACTATTTATGGGTTATGATTTTATAAACCGTTCCGCATCTATTGGGTTAGGTGCCCGACTAGATCTGTACACCCTCTTCCCTAACGCTCTTAAGCCCATAGGCAAAGTAAGACCTGTACGGAAACCTAAAAAAATTGCCCAGCCAATTACAATCGATTAATAGTAAGAAGAAATAGTGTAACCAATTCTTACAATCATATAACTAGTTTCAATGGATCCCGTCCACAATTTTGCCATCACATTTAATAAAGCTAAAACAGGCATTTATGAAAAAGACAATAGAAAATTTACATACACAAAGAAAAGGAACAACCAACCAAGTAGTAGATGCTAAACCAATAGCTAAAACAACACGGGTGGCACCTTCACCAAACACCAAGCGACCTAAAGAGGCTGATGTACCAGAGCGAAAACGTTATTCAGAAGTAGAACTGGCGGAGTTCCGTAAAGTAATCACCAAAAAATTGGAACAGGCTAAAAAAGACCACGAGCTACTTAAGAGCACACTCTGCTATACAGATAGCCATGGTACTGACGATACGTCGCCAACTTTTAAGTCTTTGGAAGACGGTGCTAGCGTAGAGGCAAAAGAAGAAACTGCACAACTTACCCTGCGCCAGGAAAAATTCATTCAGAACCTTCAGAATGCCTTGATTCGCATTGAAAACAAAACATATGGAATTTGCAGAATTACCGGCAAGTTAATACCAAAGGAAAGACTACTTATTGTGCCACACGCTACACTTTGCATCGATGCAAAAACCATGCAGCATTTCAATTAACTTAATTTAATAACTGTTCAATTCTTAATATAACACATTATGAAAACTCAAAAGACCAAAGCAAAAAGTAAGTCTACTGCGACCCATTCAAGTAATAAAGCTAAGCCAGCAACCAAAGCAGGCAAAAAAATGAAGGTAAAGAAAGTGATGGATGAGTGGAAAGATGGTGAACTTAAAACCAATGCAGGTAAGCCGGTAAAAGACCAAAAACAAGCTGTGGCTATTGCTTTAAGTGAATCAGGCCAAAGCTACAAACAAAAGAACAAGAGTAAAAAGTAGGAAGGCTAATACCAACGCTTTATTATATAAGAGTATCTCGGGTGAAAGAGAAGCAATCATATGGAGCCTCATACAACAGTTAAATGAGATCAGCTTTACAAACTTTTTTACTTGTAATACTCTTAATAATACCTGCTATAGTAAATGCGGGGCCTCCTTATGATACCGATGACCCCGAACCAGTCGACTTTGAACATTGGGAATTATATTTTTCATCCATAGGAACAATAAATACCAGTGTTATTTCTGGCACTGCCCCACATGTTGAAGTGAATTATGGTGCATTACCCAATCTACAAATACATGTTATTGCCCCTTTATCATTTTATTCAGCCAAGCCCGATAAAACCAATTATGGATATGGCGATACTGAATTTGGCATAAAATACAGATTTATAAATAAGGATTCAGGGAAGTTACAAGTAGGAATATTTCCGCTTATAGAATTTCCAACAGGCAATACTGAGGAACATCTCGGAAACGGAAAACCACAGATTTACGTGCCTTTATGGATACAGAAAAAGATTAGAAAATGGACTACCTATGGCGGTGGTGGTTATTGGATAAACCCCGGAACTGGAAATAAAAACTACGAATTTATAGGCTGGCAACAGCAATATCAATTTTCGAAATCAGTAAATATTGGTACTGAAATTTACTACATAACGGCCAGCCAGGCTGGCGGCAGCAGCGACTTAAGATTCCGAATAGGCTCTGTAATTGATTTTAGTGATAATCATCATTTACTTCTTTCGGTTGGCAGAAGTATAATAGGAGATACTAATTTACTTTGGTACGTTGGTTACCAATTTACTATATGAGGTGTTTTGCGCATCGCTGCTTGCTCTAATAGGGTTAGTAAAAGTGGTTTTCCCAATAAACGTAGTACTAGTAATCCTTCCTCATTACCCTATAGCCATAAGCTATAAGTAGCAGAGAGATAACACCAACAAGCACACCTGCCGTTACAGCACCATATACCGGTACTATACCACCGCTACCCATAAGCGCATAACCAGAGAAACAAAGACCCAGTAAGCCTAAAACAATATACGCCCCACCCCACAATGTCGGATGCTTTCTTTCGGCTTCGTCGTCCATATCTTTCTCCTCTGTATTCATGCTTAATTATACGAATATACAGGTTATTAGTTACCTACTCTTTAGCTTATCACTACCGAATGATTGCCAGCTTATTGGTTGCCTGCACTACTCCTTCAACCGAGAGGGTGTAATAATAAATACCATTAGGTAACGCTGATACATCTTCTGTAATACTTTTCTCATTACCATTTATGGTTTGAGTTTTCACTAGTTGCCCCATAGTATTATATAAACTTAATACCGAGTTTTTGTTTTGCAATTGAAATGTCAACTCTACACTTGTATTTGCAGGGTTAGGGTAAATTATAAACATAGGCGGGGCATTAGTAATATTATTAACACCTAAAGGGCCATATACAATACAAGTGTCTTGGGCGAAGTAACTCGAACCCGAAATTACGGTATATCCATTTTGCCGAAAACAAATCAAAGCACTACTATATTCAAAGGGCAAATCAATTGGCTCGACTAATCCTGTAGTACTGCCGATACCTTCTATTATGTCAGCTACCTGATAGATCTGATTATTCCCAAAGTTGGAAGCTATTACAAATTGCCTTCTAATACTTCCTTCTATTAGCACTGAATCAATTTGATATACGTAATTAGCCTCATTAGAATTACCATTACTAAATAACCCTGGACTATTATATTGCCTTAATGTATCACCCACTTTTAAATTAAAATCGTACAGCAAAGAATCTTTATTACCGGCTGAAGAACTTAAAAAATAAATATGCCTCATAGTATCTTCTCTTATGGCCCCATAATAACCCATGCTATGGTATAATGTACCGCCACCTTGGCTTGTACCAGAAAACCCACCAACTTGATAAAGCTTATGATAGATTAACCCATTTATAACAGTATCGCCATATAATTTATACCCAAATTCGTTAATATCCAACACGTTCCCAGTGCCGGGAAAAACTTTATTTTCCTCACCCCAATATGCGTTTGAATCAGGAAAAGGATGATATACATTGAACTGGGCATGAGAGACCAGAGAAACAACAAACAGAATAAATATGAGTGGATATTTTTTTATCATCGAATTATTGCCAACTTATTCGTTGCCTCTACTACTCCATCAACCGAGAGGGTATAATAATAAATACCATTAGGTAATATTGATAAATCTTCTGTTATGCTTTTGTCATTAGTACTTATGGTTTGTACTTTCACCAATTGTCCCATTGAGTTATATAAACTTAATATCGAGTTTTTATTTTGCAAATGAAATGACAATATTACACTTGCGCTTGCAGGGTTGGGAGAAATAGTAAATGAAATAATCTGGTTATTTAATCCATTAATACCCAATGGGCCATACACCGTGCAACTATCATTAAACTGATTTTGATAACCACCGAATACAATATTGCCATTTTGCTGAAAGCACACTAACAAATCAGACTCCTCAGAAAAACCAATCCCTTGTATTACTTCTACCAACCCTTGCATACTTCCAATGCCCTCAACAATAGAGTCTGTATTTTGGTATAACGTGTGCTGATACATGGCCGAAATCACGAATTGTTTCCTGTAGTTACCATCAATTAAAATTGAATCTATTGAGCTTACAAAGCTTTTCCAACTATAGTTAGCAGTATTATACTGATTAAGGGTATCGCCAATTTTCACACCAAAATCATAAAGCAAGCTATCTTTAGCATATGGATATTGCGCTGTGCAGCAGATATATTCCCTCTTACTAGAATCTTGCCTAATTGCACCATAAAACACTCTGGTATGTAGCACTCTAAACGGGCCAATACAATTATTGGCTTCAACTCCATCAACCCGATATAATTTATAATGAACTACGCCATTAACTATAGTATCGCCAGATATAATATATCCATACCCTACACAAAAACCATAAGGGGATCCAGCATAGTTAGCTGATTCTTTCCAATATGCGTTTGAATCAGGAAAAGGGTGATATATATTGAACTGGGCATGAGAGATTAGAGAAACAACAAACAGAATAAATATGAGTGGATATTTTTTTATCATCGAATTATTGCTAACTTATTCGTTGCCTGCACCACTCCGTCAATCGAGAGGGTGTAATAATAAATTCCATTCAGCAGGGTAGAAACATCTTCTGTTATTCTTTTGTCATTATTCTTTATGGCTTGTGTTTTCACCAATTGCCCCATTGAGTTGTATAAGCTTAAAACGGAGTTTCTGTTTTGCAATTGAAATGACAATGCTACAGCCGTATTTGCAGGGTTAGGATAAACACTAAATGAAGGAATTTTATTGGTGATAGTATTAACATCCAGAGGCCCATAAACTATACAGGTATCATGCGTAAAATAACCGCTAGTAGCATATTCAACAAAGCCATTTTGCCGGAAACAAAGTACTGCGCTTTTGCCTTCCATAATTTCTATTGGTTCTAATAAGCCCTCAAGGCTTCCAATACCTTCAATTATTTGTGTAACCACCTGTAGTGAGTTATTGGCATTGGAAGAAATAGTAAATCGCTTCCTGTAATTTCCATCAATTAAAACTGAATCAATTTTAGAAACATAGTTCTTTTCCGGACCTAGAAAGCCCTGAGGCGCACTGTTAGCCTGGTTAAGGGTATCGCCAACCTTAAGGTTAAAATCGTAATAGAGGGTATCATCCTTATTAAAATTACCGCTAACACAACATGCATATACATGCTTCATAGAATCTTCTCGTATAGCACCGTAGAACACACTGTATGGAGTTACAGCACCTGAATTACTCATACCTCCAACTTTATATACTTTATGGTAGGTTCTACTCTTTATTATAGTATCACCCAATAATTTATAGCCGAAGTCATTAACAGTTAAGGGGCCTCCTGTAGAAAATTCATTTTCTTCACCCCAATATGCGTTTGAATCCGGAAAAGGATGATAGACATTAAATTGAGAAAAAGCGGGTATTGCAATAACTGCAATAATAACTGTTAGGAGTAGTTTTTTCATATTATGAGTGTTTTGGTAAAGCTAATATAGCGCAAAAAACTATAAAATCCAAATAGTCATATCGCTATACTTCACATCTACCTGTTAATTAAACTAGTTACTTACCACTGACTACTGACCACTTCATAACTACCTTCGTCTTTATGAATCCCATCATTTCCGTAAACAACGTCACCAAAAAATTTGGCGATTTTACCGCTGTCGATGGCGTTAGCTTTACCGTACAGCCAGGCGAGATATTTGCTTTCCTAGGGCCTAACGGTGCAGGTAAAAGCACTACAATTAAAATGCTTACCACCCTGCTAAAACCAACAAGCGGAGAATTGCGCCTAGCAGGGCACGATGTAACTAAAGAACAAGATGCTACACGTAAAATGTTTGGCATTGTTTTTCAAGACGCGAGTTTAGATGATGAGCTTACTGCTTTCGAAAACATGCAACTGCATGCTGTGTTATATGGCATTAACCGTAAACAAGTTAGCGGCCGTATAGAAGAACTACTTAAGCTAGTGGACCTTTGGGAACGGCGCAAAGCCATTGTTAAAACGTTTTCGGGTGGAATGAAACGCAGGCTTGAAATAGCACGCGGACTTATGCATCACCCCAAGATCATGTTTTTAGATGAGCCTACATTGGGGCTCGATGCACAAACACGTAACCTGTTGTGGAACTATATCAAAGAACTGAACCAAAAGGAACAGATGACCATTTTCTTTACCACGCATTACCTGGGCGAAGCCGAAGCTGTAGCACAGCGTATTGCCTTTATCGATCATGGTAAGATCGTTGCCAGTGGCACTACCGAAGAACTGAAACAACAAACAGGCACCAACAATTTGGAAGAAGCCTATTTAAAACTCACCGGCACCCAAGTGCGCGATGAAACCTTAGATTCTGCTGAAGGCAACCGCGAACGTTTTCGGTCAATAATGAAGAACAAACAACGATGAGTGTTATATACATACTTTGGCTAAGGCAGATAAAGCGCTTCTCGCGTTCGGGTATTCGCATTGTTATGGGCTTCGTGCAGCCTTTGGTTTATATGCTTGCATTGGGTTACGGACTCAATAGTGTTTTCCAGTTATCCGGCCGTGGTAGTTACATACAGTTTATTGTGCCGGGTATTATAGTGCAAACCATTATGTTCTCATCAATGTTTTGGGGTGCCAATATTATATGGGATAAGCAATTCGGCTTTTTAAAAGAAACACTTGTAGCACCTGTATCGCGTATGAAGATAATGCTAGGCTCCGCATTAGGTGGTGCAACCATATCGCTCATACAAGGTATTATATTATTCATTGTGGCGTTCGTACTTGGCTTCCGCCCTTATAATTGGAACTATGTACCTATTGCAATTGTATTTATGGGCATGCTGTCGATGGCTATTATTAGTTTTAGTGCAGGCATTGGTGCAGTAGTTAACGATATGCAAGCCTTTGTAGCAGTCAACAATTTCCTGCTTATTCCTCTTTTCTTTTTATCAAGTGCCTTATTTCCGTTAGATGGTGTGCCGACGGCTATGAAGATAATCGCTTCTGTCAATCCTATATCGTATGCGGTTGATGCTATACGCATGACCCTTATACATCAAAGCCACTTTGGCCTGTGGAACGATTTCTTTGTTCTGCTGGGCACTTTAATTGTTCTTTTAGCTTTTGGTTCATATCGCTTTAAGCAGATTCAGGCTTAAACCAATTAAGAATTAAAAATTAGGAATTACGAATTAATGAGTCAGTCTGAGCATGTCGAAGACCTTCCAACTTTTCATCACAGATAACACCTATTTTCTCAGATGAACAACTTTCCTCCACAACTACCTATCTCAAAAATCTGTGTTTATCTGAGATATCTGTGGTGAAATAAACTCATATTATAACAGATAGAACAAATTTTCACAGATGATGGTACTTACTAATAACCACTACTTAGAACTTATCCTGGAAGTGATGGCAATAAGGTTGAGTACCTTCGTGGTCGTAGTGATGTTGGTGGTAACCTTCAGCAACCCAAAAAGTAGTAGCAGGTTTTAAAGTTGTAGCCACTTTCATTCCTTTAGTACGCAACTGGCCAATAAGCTTTTCAGCAATTTGTTTTTGGCTGTCGTTCATGTAAAACACAACCGATAAATATTGTTCGCCAATATCAGGGCCTTGTCCGTCTGTTTGGCTAGGATCATGTATGTTAAAGAATAACTTAGCCATAGCTTCGTAATTGGTAACCTTAGGGTCGTAGGTTACGCGTATAGCTTCGTAGTGTCCGCTTGTATGCGAGCAAACCTGTTCGTAGGTAGGATGATCGATATGGCCACCAATATAACCCACTTCGGTATTAATTACGCCTTTCGCCTTTTCGAAATAATATTGAACGCCCCAAAAACAGCCGCCTGCAAAAATTGCTGTTTCGTAATGTTTTCCTGTAGTATCGTTAGTAGGTGTTGTCATAGTGTTGTTGTTTTCGTTATTGGTTGCAGCGTTACTGCAACTGGTATTACCAACAAAGGTAAAAAATAATGCTGTTATGATAAAAATCATGCGTTTCATAGGAGATCCTTTTAGGTTATACTGCAATATACGGAAATACTGAATGTTTGGATTTTTCGTTTACCGCCGGCACATTATGCGACACTTTTGCACACAGATTGAAAAAATGTGTCGCATTTACAGGGTTTACACTTTTAGCCATTTGTAAACACATAACACATTGATTTTCAAACAAAATGATTCCATAATTTCACTCATTTTGTAAACCCTGTATTGTTGTTTTGCATTGATCCGTATTCATCTATCTTAAAACAACTGAGACTTCATTGTCTTATTTACAAATTTACCCATTATTATTCCCTGCTTCAACAATTCACTTACTGAGTTATCGACAGGTCGTTATAATTGGTGTTTATTTTACAGGGTAATTACTGATAGTGGTAATTTAGTTTCGCAAGGGAAACTTTTACTAGAGTAGATAGAACCTTATTCTTAATTTTTAATTCCTAATTTTTAATTAATTAGGATGGCATACTACCCAGCACAATCATATCTCCGTGTGGGGTTGCGCCGTTACCCTCTTTTTCAAGGGTTACGGCAAAGGCGGTAGCCTGGTCAATGTCTTTCATTTTATGTAAACCCGGGCCCATGGTTATCATTCCTTCGTCAACAGGCTTCCCGTCTACAATGGCCCAAAGCTGGTATTGCATTCCTTTAGGTGGCTCAGGCATTTTATCGGCCTCAAAATAAACCAGTTTACTACCCGGGCAAAAGCATACCATTGCCTTAGCATCTGGTGCTTTGGGTTGGCCTTTTAGTTCCACTATTTTATACATAGGGTCCTTTAGTATGGCCATATCGCTTTGTAGTTGGTTAACATTAGCTACAGCCAACTTTATTACGCTATCTTTTTTAAGGCTTTTGGCAGCAAGTTCATGTACATAACCTTCGGCTCTTTCCATACGCTGGTAGGTATATAAATTAGCCATAAGGCTAATCATAAGTAATACCGATGCAGCAATACCCCATATAGCTTTGTTTCTTGGGTCGGCCTTTTCTTCAGCCTCCATCCTATTCATGCTTATAACAGGCCTGTCGTATTCTGCTTTACCTCCACCTTCATTTATCTTACTCATTACCTTTTCCTTCAAGCCGGATGATGTATCCATACTATGCATGGTGGCGTAGGTAATCAAGGCATCCTCAATAGCATCCAGTTCCTTTTTCACTTCAAGGTGTTTGCTTGCCATAGCTTCTACTTCCTGGCGCTCCTTCTCCTCAAGGGTACCCAGTACGTAGGCCTCTAATATGCCCGATGCTATGTATTCTTTTACGTCTGTGTTCATTTCATTACCTCCCTAAGCTGGTTAATGGCCGCACGTATTCTTGTTTTTATTGTCCCCAATGGTATATCCAGTTCTTCGGCGGCTTCTTCCTGGGTATATCCTTCAAAGTAAAGTTTATCAACCAATACTCTGTATTCAGGCCTTAATTTTTCTACTATCGCTTTAAGCCCTATATGATCAATTTGCGTTGTAACATTGTATTGCCTGTTTACACTACGTACGGAATTATCAATACTTTGGATTTGTTTCTTGATATTGTAGTTCTTAACACGTGTACTATCAATAGCCGCATTGCGCGCA
>JABDHI010000024.1 GCA_013285655.1 Bacteroidota bacterium | reverse complement strand
TTCTTTTAGTTGAAGATAATACCATGAACCAATTACTTGCTAAGAAGGTGATTAGTGATTGGGGATGGAGTGTTGAAATCGTTGACAACGGTATAATAGCCATAGAGAAGCTTAAAGAAAGGGATTTTGATGTGGTTTTAATGGATATACAGATGCCTGAGATGGATGGGTACGAAACAACACGCTTGATCAGGGACACCTTTCCTGCTGATAAGCGGAACATACCAATTATGGCAATGACAGCTCATATTATGCCAAATGAAGAAGAAAAATGTTATAAAGCCGGAATGAATGGATATATTTCGAAACCATTCACTCCGCAAACACTATATACCAAAATAACTTCCGTGGTTACTACATAGTCTATCTCATAGCCGTCGACGTATATCAAGAGCTTGGCTATCAATTTATGTAGTTTAAAGATTTCTTTATAAGAAACGCATATTTCAGTATTACCTTGCAACCGAACCTGTAAAATAAAATCTTAAAGTTATAGTAGAAAGGCTACACTAAATTCAAATAACATGAAAACAAGTGCATGCCTTTTACTCGCTACGCTGTTGTTTGCAGCCTGCAATAATTCAGAAAGAGAACAAAAGCTTAAAGCTTTAGCTTTAAAAGATTCTACAATGATGATAGAAACCCAGAAAAAGGATTCTTCTATATCATCTTATATCCGCTCCTTAAATGACATACAAGATAACTTAGATAGCATTAAGCACCGGGAAAGGATACTATCCATAAAAACCGAGAATAGCTCCGTAAGTAATAATGCATTGGCGGATATAAGAAGTATCGACAAATTGATACTAAAGGATCATAGAGAAATAGCTACGCTAGAAGCCAAGTTAAAGAAAATGGGAACTAAGGACGCTAATTTGGAAAAAATGATAGCCCATTTAAATACAGAGATCACTGAAAAGGATAACGAAATAGCTACCCTTCAGGCGAATTTAGCTCAAGCGAACTCCTCATTGAAGACGATTAGCGAACAATTTACCGATAGCATTGCTGCTATGAATATAGAAAGGACAGCAAACAATTCAATGAAGACTGAAATAAACACGGTTTATTATGCCATTGGCACGGTAAAAGAGCTCAAAAAATCAGGTGTAATTGATAAAGAAGGCGGAATTGCTGGTATTGGCAGCACCCCAAAGTTGAAACAAAACTTTAATAGCAAATACTTTACTAAGGCAGATAAGAGCAAACTTAATTCAATTCCCTTATATTCAAAATTCGCCAAGGTAATTACTGATCAACCGGTTAATGCTTTTACAGTAAAAGGCACAACAAAATCAGACTCTCTTTTAATAACTGATGCCAATGAATTTTGGAGTGAGAGTAAGTATTTGGTAGTTGTAGTCAAGTAAATTAATATGAACATAACTGACCCTTCTTCTGCTCATTTAACTTAATGTAGTAGAAGAAGGTTTTTATTTATTTCTTAGTTTCATTAATAGGCTGAGTTCCTTGGCATTTTGCCATCCCGCATTATAAAACGTATTATTGAAATATACGTAAACTTGCCCTTTTATTGGGATATGCTGAGAATAATACTGTAGGCCGACTATCTTCGTAGGAAGTTTTGAAAAGATCAGGAGTGCCATGCAATCGAAGATAAAATAATTTCGACTTGTTCTTTATTTCTGCAGGTAATTTAGGGTAATCTACATTGCAAAATGTAAGTGGCTTTTCTCTAAGCGCTTCACGTACCTCATCACACCACCAGGAACTATGTCTGAATTCAATTACATGTTCTTCTCCGTCTGGAATTTGGTTGAGAATAAGTTCTAAATGTTCATTTGAAAAAATGAACGATGGAGGAAATTGAAAAAGATAACATCCCAGCTTATGCCTCAGCCCTTTCTTAATTAGTTCTTTAAAATCTATTATTTGCTGTCTACAATCTTTCAGTTTTTGGTAATGAGTAATTGATTTATGAATCTTAACTGAGAACTTAAAATCGTTAGGAGTGATTTCAAATTGCTTTTGCAAACTCAGCAGGCGAGGGATGTGATAAAAACTGCTGTTTATTTCAACATTAGTTTGTTACCGTCAATTTTAATTTGTTTTTCGGTTAACGGTGAATTTCAATAGAGCAAAGGCTTCATGACTTCACCACTTAGTTACTTTATTATAGTAACTTTTCCGACGTATTTATGTTTATTATGCTGCACGCAATCAATCGCATTAATTAAGTAAACATAAGTATCTTCTTGCGCAACATTGGTTGAACCGTTCACTGTTCCATCCCAACCATAGTTTATGTCTTGAGTATAATAAAGCATCATTCCCCATCTGTCAAAAATGTACATTTCAAAACCGCATATATCAGTGCCTTTGGCAGTAAATATATCATTCAGCCCATCTCCATTAGGCGAAAAAGCATTAGGTATATATAATGTAAAGTATGGGTTTATTACAACACAATGGCTTACCGTGTCAGTACAACCGTGAATATTAGTTACAGTTAATAAAGTACAGAAGGTGCCTGTGTCAGAATAAGTATATATTGGATTCTCAACTGTAGTGCTACTGTCGGTACTTCCTTCAAATTGCCATAACCAACTTTTTATACCATAGGCATCCGTACTTTCATTTTTAAAATTAATTGTAGGGCTTATAATATTAGTAGCCTGTAGTGATGTTGTAAATGCCGCAATTGGGTGACTATAAGCTGTTATCATATCTGGTTTTAATAGACTATCTATGCATCCACTATCTGATTTAACAATCAACTCAATACTAAATATACCGGCACTATCATAACAGTAATTAGGATTCTCTTGGGTTGATGTTCCACTATCACCAAAGGTCCACAACCAAGAACTTAAACCACTCGATAAAATATTAGAGGAATCGGAAAAGCTTACACACAATGGAGTACATCCATCCAGCTTATTTACTCCAAACTTAACATTCGGCAAAGGATTAACCACCGCCTTAACACTGTCATATACCGCCGGAGTACCACATCCATCCTTCACACTTACTGTATATTGGGTATTAACCACTGGAGTGGAAATAACAGTATTACCCGTGTCAATATTTAATCCTGTTGTTGGTATCCAGTTATATGTATAAATACCATCCCCACCACTGGCCGATGCAACAAAAGTTACATTACCACCTGCACAAACCGACCTATTAGGAGAGACATTAATACTTATTGGTGGATTAACCGCGACAGTAATTGTAACGGGCGCACTGGCGCAATTGTATGCATCTGATGTAATAATGGTGTATGTTGTAGTACTATCAGGAGATACACTTACTGAAGGCCCCGTCAAGCTATCAGGCATCCACAAATATGTGTAGCCAGGAGTACCTCCCGCAGCGGAAACTGAAAGTGTTGCAGATTGCCCTATACAAACTGCTTGCCCTGCACCCACAGCAGGCACCACAAGAGCATGTTGTGGTATGTTAGCAATATTCGAGCTGTGGCACCCTACACTATCAGTAACAGTTAGGGTATACTGACCTGCCGCTAAACCTGTAGCGGTTTGTACGGTTTGCTTAGGAGAAGTGTTCCATTCATACCTATATGGAGGCACGCCCAGTTTACCCATGCCTGTTGCCGTACCATCATTACCACCGTAACAGGTTACGTATGTTGTAGCAGTAATTATAGCAGTATCACCAACCGCATTTGGCACTGTAACTGTTATCGTATCCTTACACTTGTATGCGTCAGTAACCATTACATAATACTGAACAGGCAACAAATTTTTTATACAGGCCGAGCTATCACCTGTATTCCATAAAAAAGTATAACCTGGCGTGCCACCGGCTATACTTTTAATGCATGCACCACCATCCGCCTGGCCACAATGTGCCGTATCTGTTGTTATCACTCCACTTATTGGCAAGGGCTGGGTTATTATAAGACCTCCGGTGTCTACTTTACAATTATTATAATCGGTTACGGTAATTGAATAGGTTCCGGCACACATGTTTAAAACACTTGGCGTTGCAAAAGCATTATTCCATGAATATGAATATGGTTTAGTTCCGCCACTTGGAATGCATACTAGTTGGCCATTACACTCCTTATAACAACTTGCAGGGAAGGCGGCTGCGCTTAACGTTAGTTTTGTCGGTTGTGTAATTGTGTCCATATCAATTAATTCACATCCGGCTGCATCAGTAACGGTTACTGTATATATACCAGCGATAAGTTTTATTGCTGTACCGTTCGTTCCACCATATGGTGCCCATGAATAAGTATATCCGGGAGTGCCATTTGTAGATCCTATTATGATACTTCCCACTGAATCACCGAAACATTTTTCATTAGCTATAAATATTACAGAGTCTCTTAAATGGCTTGGTTGGGTTATCGTTGCCGAATCATTCATATTGCAGCCATTAGCGTCCGTGATTGTAACAGTATACATCCCGGCTTTGGCTATTATACTTGATGTTGTTGATGTATTACTCCATAAATAAGTGTATCCAGGAGTACCACCGTTCGTTCCGGCAGTAGTTATTCCTCCGTTACCGTCATTACACAAGGCAGCCGTTGCAGTTAATAATGGTACTATTGGGGTTGGCTGGCCAATGGTTTTTGATGCGGTATCTTTACAACCATTGGCATCGGTTATGGTTACTGTATAAGCTCCTGCCTTGGCTACAATGCCTGATGCTGTTGAACCACTGCTCCACAAATAAGTATAACCAGGAGTACCGCCACTTGTTCCGGTTGTGTTTATTCCCCCCGTACTATCATTACACAAAGCTGCTGTTGAAACTAATATAGGTATAATCGGGGTTGGCTGGCTAATGGTTTTTGATGCGGTATCTTTACAACCATGACCATCAGTAACGGTTACGGTGTAACTTCCGGCTTTGGCTATAATAGCTGAAGTTGTAACACCACTGCTCCACATATATGTATACCCAGGCGTGCCGCCGCTAATTCCTGTAACAGATATACCTCCATTACTGTCATTACACAAAGCAGCCGTTGAAGTTAACAGTGGTACTATTGGATTTGGTTGAGTTATGCTGGTAGATGCAGTATCTTTACATCCATTGGCATCGGTTAATGTAACAGTGTAACTTCCGGCCTTAGCTGTAATATTAGAAGCAGTTGAGCCATTACTCCACAAATAAGCATAACCGGGAGTCCCACCACTTGTTCCTGTTGTGGTTATTCCTCCATTGCTATCGTTACATAAAGCAGCCGTTGAAGTTAGCACAGGGGCAATTGGCGTTGGCTGTTTGATAAGTGCCGAGGCGGTATCAATACAACCATTGGCATCAGTTATAGTTACAGTATAGCTTCCAGCTTTGGCTACAACATTTGATGCAGTTACTCCATTACTCCACAAATAGGTATAAACGGGTGTACCTCCATTGGTTCCTGTAGTAGTTATTCCTCCGGTACTATCATTACATAAGGCTCCTATTGAAGTTAACACAGGCGCTATTGGGGTTGGCTGTTTTATGATTGCGGAAGACGTATCGATACAACCATTGGCATCAGTTATGGTTACAGAATAGCTGCCTGCTTTGGCAGTAATGTTCGATGCAGTCACTCCATTACTCCACAAATAGGTATAAGCGGGTGTACCGCCACTTGTTCCTGCGGTTGTTATTCCTCCATTGCTATCATTACATAAAGCAGCGGTTGAAGTTAGTACAGGCGCTATTTGGGTTGGCTGTTTTATGATTGCGTAAGACGTATCGATACAACCATTGGCATCAGTTATGGTTACAGAATAGTTGCCTGCTTTGGCAGTAATGTTCGATGCTGTTACTCCATTACTCCACAAATAAGTATAACCAGGAGTACCACCACTTGTTCCTGTTGTATTTATTCCTCCACTACTGTCATTGCATAAAGCAGCCGTTACAGTTAACACAGGAATAATCGGTTTCGGCTGCTGGATAGTGTTCGAGGCCGTATCTTTACAGCCATTGGCATCGGTTATGGTTACAGAATAGCCACCTGCCTTGGCTGCAATGCTTGAGCCGGTTACTCCATTACTCCACAAATAAGTGTAACCCGGTGTTCCACCACTGGTTCCTGTTGTGGTTATTCCTCCATTACTATCATTACATAAGGCAGCTGTTGCAGTTAATACAGGCGCAATTGGTGTTGGCTGGCCAATGTTTTTCGAAGCTGTATCCATGCATCCATTGGCATCAGTTATGGTAACCGAATAGGTTCCAGATTTTGCAACAATGCTAGATGCTGTTGATCCGGTGCTCCACAAATAAGTATAGCCAGGTGTACCGCCTGAAGTTCCTGCTGTAGTTATTCCACCATTGCTATCATTACATAAGGCAACTGTGGCAGTTAATATAGGAGTTATAGGTGCAGGCTGATTTATTTTACCCGATACTGTATCCTTACAACCGTTTGCATCGGTTATGGTCAATATATATATACCCGCTTTGGCAGTAATAGTCGTAGCTGTCGAGCCGGTACTCCATGAATACATATAGCCTGGTGTTCCGCCACCGTTTGCAGTTATTGAAACACTTCCATTACTATCATCGCACAATGCCGGTGTTGCCGTTAACGTAGCGGTTATAGCCGGCGGCTGGTTGATAGTGGCTGATGCAGTTGCTATACAACCATCGGCATCGGTTATAGTAACCGTATAACTTCCCACCTTAGCTGAAAGATTTGATGCCGTTAAGCCATTGCTCCATAAAAAAGTGTACCCCGGTGTACCACCATTTGTTCCTGCTGTTATTACACCACCATTACTATCGCTGCACAAAGCAGATACTGCTGTTAATACAGGCGCAATTGCCGTAGGCTGGGTTATTGTGGTTGATACGGTATCTTTACATCCATGGGCATCAGTAACAGTTACGGTATACGCTCCTATACCAAGAGCAGTTGCACTGGCCGATGTTTGTACTGGCGTTGTATTCCATGAATATGCATATGCACTAGTACCACCTGCTACCCCAACTGTGGCAATGCCATTGCTTCCACCAAAACATGCCACATTGTTTTGTGATGCTATCGAATCCCTCAGAACCGATGGTTGAATTATTGAATCAATGGATGTAGCCATACAGCCCTTCGTATCGATAACAGTAAGTGTATAAATCCCTGCTGCAAGGCCCGACACAGCACTATCTGTTTGTACTGGTGTTGTACTCCAACTGTAGCTATATGGCGGGGTTCCGTTACCTACTGTAGAAGCCAGTTTACCGGTTACATCACCATTACATAAAGGATTAGTTTGAGCTATCGTAATTATCGGTGTCGGATTAACAGTTATTGTTGTAGTTTGAAAACCTAAACAGGTGCCATTGGTTCCAATAAGCGTATATGTTGTAGTAACCGTAGGTGTTGCCGTGACGACTGTATCTGATGCAGAACTTAAGCCAACACTCGGGCTCCAGCTGTATGAAGTTGCACCACTGGCCTTCAGAGTACTGGATTGCCCGGAACAAATTACAGTAGGAGAAGCCGTTGCTGTTAACCCTAACAGTGTACCCACATGAATGGTGATACTGGCAGTATCTTTACACGTTCCATTCATACCGGTTACCGTATAGGTTAAAGAAGTAATAAGTGTTGCTGTTACCATAGCGCCGGTATCAGCACTTAAATCTGAATCAGGTGCCCAGGTATATTTAGTTGCACCTATTGCAGTTAATATGCTCGATGAACCAGGACAAATAGTTGTAGGTGATGCCGATAATGACAAAGTTGGTGTTGTTGTTACCGTTAGTGTAACTGTTTGAGGTACGCTTCCACAACCAGAGGCTGTATCGTACACTGTATAGGTGGTAGTATTTGTAGGAGAAACAGTAATAGAATCAGTTGTGGCACCTGTGTTCCATGTATAATTCGTACCTCCACTCGCCACTAAAGTGCTTGATGTACCGGAACATATCATAGCTGGTGTGGCAATGGCAGTAATTGTAGGAGTTGGGTTTACAGTTATTGTAATAGTTTGTGGCGCACCACTGCATGCTGCGGTAGAGTCGGTAACTGTATAGGTAGTTGTAACCGTTGGTGACACTGTAATTGAACTTGTGGTTTCTCCTGTGCTCCAGGTATAGGCATCTGCTCCGGTAACTTTCAGAACGGTTGACGAACCTGAACAAATAATAGTATCTGCTGCAGTAACTAAAACTGTTGGTGTAGTAGTTACTCCTATGGCAATAGTTTGCGGAGCACCACCACAGCCACTGGTCGTATCATTCACTGTATATGTTGTTGCCGTAAGTGGTGAAACCGTAATAGAGCTTGTTGTTTCTCCTGTACTCCATGTATAATTGGTTGCACCTTTTGCTGTTAACGTGCTCGATGAGCCTGAACATATAGCGGCTGGTGAAGCCAGAATTGTAACAGTAGGCGTTGGAGTAACATTTATAGTAACTGTTTGTACCTGGCTACAGCCACCAGTAACACCTGTAACCGTATAGGTTGTATTTATTAATGGTGTAACTGTTATTGCACTACTTGTTTCTGTTGTGTTCCATGTATAGGTAGTTGCGCCGCTGGCAGTTAATACGCTTGATGAACCCGGGCATATAGTTGAAGGGAGAGCCGTAATAGTTACTGTAGGGGTTGGGTTTACAGTTACCACAAATGTTTGTGCAGCGCCACCGCAACCGCTTGTAGTATCATTTACGGTGTATGTAGTTGTACTAAGCGGCGAAACTATGATAGAGCTTGTAGTTTCACCTGTGCTCCAGGTATAATGCATGGCACCATGTGCTGTTAACGTATCATTACTACCTGAACATATTGTGTCAGCAGTGGCAGTAATGGTTACTATTGGTGTTGGTGTTACAGTTACCACAACCGTATCGGGTGTGCTGTTGCCGCATGTGGCACCCGTAACTGAATACGTAGTGGTAACTGCGGGTGTAACAGTTATAGGATTTGTCATATCTCCTGTACTCCACGTATAGCTGCTTGCGCCACTAGCCGTCAACGTGCTTGATGAACCCTGGCAAATTGTTGAAGGTGAAGCTGAAACAGTAATTGTTGGGGTTGGGTTTACCGTTATGGTTACTGTTTGCGGCAAACTACCGCAACCCATTACAGTATCTGTAACGGTATATGTAGTAGTAACCAGTGGCGAAACTATTATCGAGTCTCCTGTAACGCCGGTGTTCCAACTATAACCCGAACTACCATGAGCAGTTAAGGTATCGGTACTGCCTGAACATATTGAGTACGCGTATGCCGTAACAGTAATAGTTGGAGTTGTGTTCACTGTTAATGTTATAGTTTGTTTAGCGCCGCCGCAGCCACCTGTTGTATCACTTACGGTATAAGTAGTGGTAGTAGCCGGTGAAACAGTTATTGCACTTGTAGTGGCTCCCGTATTCCACACATATGCTATGGCCCCACTAGCCGTTAAGGTGCTTGAAGAACCGGAACATATAGTTGGCGGAGCTGCTGCAATAGTAACTGTTGGTGTAGTAATAACAACTACGGTAACACTTTCCGGAGTACTGTCATTACACATAATACCATTAACTGTATACGTTGTGGTAACTATTGGTGAAACAGTTATTGAGCTTGTAGTAGCTCCTGTACTCCAGTAATATGTCGTACCTCCTGTTGCAGTTAAAACACTTGAACCACCAGAACATATTACAGGCGGTGATGCAGTAACATTTACAGTTGGTGTAGGATCAACTAATAAGGTTATAGTTTGTATTTGACTACATGCACCGGTAGTACCGGTTACGGTATAGGTAGTTGTTGAACCGGGAGAAACGGTTATTGAGTTTGAAGTTTCTCCTGTGCTCCACACATAGGTAGTAGCGCCACTAGCGGTTAACGTGCTTGATGAGCCAGAGCAAATAGCAGTTGGGATAGCTACAACAGTAACCGTTGGGGTCGGATCAACCGTTACTGTTACAGTTGTTGAAGGATCAGTACATCCTCCGGCTGAGCCGCTCACTGTATACGTAGTAGTTCCGCCAGGTGAAACCGTTATAGTACTTGTAGTTGCTCCTGTGCTCCATGTATAGTTTGTGGCTCCGCTTGCGGTAAGAGTAGTTGACGAGCCAGAGCATATAGTTCCCGGTCCTGCGGAGATGATTACGGTAGGTGTAGGGTTTACAACAATAGTTATTGTTTTTGTATCGGTATTTGAACAGGTTGTACCCATTACAGTATAAGTGGTGGTTGAACCCGGTGAAACCGTAATTGAACTAGTTGTTGCACCCGTGCTCCAGGAATAGGAAGTGGCGCCACTAGCCGTTAACGTGCTTGATGAACCGGAACATATAGTTCCGGCAGTGGCGGATACCGCAACCGTAGGTGTTGGATCTACCGTAACTGTTATTGTTTTCTGCTCACTGCATCCTGCAGCGCTTGAACCCGTTACCGTATATGTGGTTGTGGCACCGGGGGTAACTGATATTGAACTGGTAGTTGCTCCCGTGCTCCAGGTATAATTAGCTGCACCACTGGCTGTCAATGTGCTTGATGAACCTGAACAAATACTTGCAGGGACCGCTGAAGCTGTAACGTTTGGCGTCGGGTTTACAGTTATGGTTATGGTTTGCGGAGCACTACTACATCCGCCTGCCGAACCTGTTACCGTATATGTTTTAGTACTTCCCGGCGAAACAGTTATTGAACTGGCTGTAGAACCATTGCTCCAACTATATGTTGTTGCACCACTTGCAGTTAAAGTAGTTGAGGTACCCGAACAAATAGTGGTAGCTGATGCAGATACCGTTACCGTCGGTGTTGGATTAACAGTTATAGTAATAGTTTGTGGCGTGCCTGTGCATGTACCTGTGGTACCTGTTACCGTATATGTTGTAGTAGTTGCCGGTGAAACTGATATAGAACTTGTGGTGGCTCCTGTGCTCCAGATATAGTTAGCTGCCCCGCTTGCCGTTAAGGTGCTTGATGAGCCAGAACAAATGGTTGACGCAGAAGCGGAGATAGACACCGTAGGTGTTGGTGTTACTGAAACCACCACAGTTTGCTGTTGGCTACAAGTACCGGCAGTACCGGTAACCGTATATGTTTTAGACGAGGCAGGTGAAACTGTTATAGAACTTGTAGTTGCTCCTGTGCTCCATAAATAACTTATTCCTCCACTTGCTGTTATAGTAGTTGAAGTACCTGAGCATATAGCCGCAGGGGAAGCAGATACTGAAACAGTTGGTGTAGGATTTACCGTTATAGTTATAAATTGCGGAACACTGCTGCATGCCAATGAAGTTCCTGTTACGGTATAGGTAGTTGTAGAGCCCGGAGATACAGATATAGAACTTGTAGTTGCTCCGGTATTCCAGCTATAAGAAGTTGCACCGCTGGCTGTAAGCGTAGCAGAAGTAACCGAACAAATGGTTGTAGCCGATGCAGAAAGTGTAACTATAGGAGTTGGATGCACCGTTACATTCACCGTTTGCGTTCCGGTATTGCTACATGTAGAACCAATAACAGAATATGTTGTACTTGAAGTCGGTGAAACAGTAATAGAACTTGTAGTGGCACCTGTATTCCAAACGTAGCCGGCCGCTCCCGTTGCCGTGAGAGTAGTTGATGAGCCTGAACACATCGTTACCGGAGAAGGTGTAATAGTAACGGTTGGTGTGGGGTTTACATTAACAGTAACTGTTTGCAAACCCACACATGTCCCACTAACACCCACAATAGTATAAGTTGTAGTAACTGTTGGCGTAGCAACCACATTCGGACCCGATGTAGTATTCAGGCTGTTGCCTGGAGTCCAGGTATAGCTTACTGCACCGCCGGCAGTTAAATTGCTCGATTGTCCCGAGCAAATAACTGAAGGAGATGCTGTTGCAGTCATTGAAAGTATATTGCTAACATTTACAGTAACAGTCTGGGTACTCACGCAAGTACCTATAGTACCTGTTACTGTATATGTAACCGAGCTTGTTAGAGAAGCAATAACAGGGCTTCCGGTTGTAGAATTCAATCCGGTTGATGGAGACCACACATAAGTATTAGCTCCCGTTGCAGTAATAGTACTTGAATACCCTGGGCAAATTGTAGTCGGCGAAGGCGACAATGTCATTGTTGGGGTTGGGTTCACCGTCACGGTAACAGTTTGAGGATCGGTACATCCGTTAGTTGTACCCGTAACCGTATAGGTAGCAGTAGTTGATGGGCTAACACTAACAGAACTTGTTGTTGCACCAGTGCTCCAAACATAACTATTAGCACCATTAGCTGTTAATGTACTTGATGAGCCTGAACATATTACTGTTGGGGAAGCAGCTACAGTTACTGTAGGGTTCGGATTTACTGTTACCGTAACTGTTTGTGGCGCACTACTACAGCCATTGGTACTGCCAATTACAGTATATGTTGTGGTGCCGAGGGGGGTAACCGTTGTTGCGCTTGTTATAGCGCCGTTACTCCATACGTAACCTGTTGCACCACTTGCTGTTAAAGTGCTTGATGAACCTGCACAAATGGTAGCAGGAGTTGCTAATACAGATATAGTTGGTGTGGGGTTTACCATTAATGTTACATTTTGTGGTGCGCTCACACAACCGCTGGTAGTACCTGTTACGGCATATGTTGTTGTACCACCAGGTGATACAGTTATTGAACTTGTAGTGGCTCCGTTACTCCATGTATAGCTCGTTGCACCGGTAGCAGTCAAGGTAGTTGATGAACCTGAGCAAATGGTTGTAGGCGTTGCCGATGCCGTTATAGTTGGTGTTGTGTTCACAGTTACAGTTACTGTTTGTGGTGGGCCATTACATCCTAAGGAAGTACCCGTTACCGTGTATGTTGTGGTTGACCCTGGTGAAACAGTTATTGAACTTGTAGTTTCTCCAGTACTCCAAATATAACTTGATCCGCCGCTCGAGGTTAATGTGGCCGATGTTCCCGAACATATAGTTGTTGAAGATGGAGATATTGTTATTGTTGGAGTTGGGTTTACTGTTACAGTTATCGATTGAGGTGCGCCGCCACAACCGTTGGTAGTATCATTCACGGTATAAGTTGTTGTAGAACCCGGTGAAACCGTTATTGAACTTGTAGTAGCTCCGTTACTCCATATATAACTTGCTGCGCCACTGGCCGTAAGCGTGCTTGACGAACCTGAACACATAGTTCCGGGCGATGCAGATACTGTTATGGTTGGTGTGGTATTTACAGTTATGGTTATTGGCCGTGGTGCACTATTACAACCATTTGCAGTACCGGTTAACGTATATGTTGTATTAGATGTCGGTGAAACAGTAATAGAACTACTATTAGCTCCATTACTCCAAGAATAGCTGGTAGCCCCATTGGCTGTTAAAGTGCTTGAGGACCCGGAACAAATTATTGCAGATGAAACAACAGCAGTTACAACCGGCAAAGGAATTACGTTAATTGTTAATGAGTCACTAACTGAGCATCCGCCGACAGTATCGTTAACGGTGATTACATATTTTGTTGTATCCGCAGGGCCAACACGGATTGATGATGAAGTTTGATTACCCAGCGACCAAGTATATTTAACAGTTGTACTGCCTACAGGTGCAGCAGAAATAGTGACACTATCTCCATCACATATTGAAGATTGAGTGCTTGAAATTGCTACTGAGGTCAGTCCGCATGAATTTGGAGCATTGGCTTGCTTATTATTTTGAATAGATGCCATCGTTTCTCCATGTTTCAAACGTGGCACATTATCAGTGCTGTTTTTTACCGAGCTATCATAACCAACACATACTTGATTTTTGAATTTCGTTTCAGAATAACTGCAATAACCTGCATGAGGCTGTTCCATAACCGGAAAACCCATATTTAACAGAAATATGCAGGCTAGATTTGCAATCAAACTGTCGGAGTTTTATAATCTCCTCAAATTTAATTTTTCGCACGCATTTTACCAATCGGTGATAGAAACTTTAGAAAAATAAAACTGTGTAAAATCGTAACCTTTAGCAACCACCTAAATCATTATAGGTATAGACCCTCACACATTTACCTCAATGGGCTTGATTATCAATACTTAACTATCTTTTTTATTCAATCTAATCCACTTTGTTTAAAAAATTGTGAATTATTTGTAAAGAAATTGCGATATCTCATTCAGTAATAAAATCCATTTTTCAAAAGTGGTTTTCCTCACTAATTTCACATTTTTTTGGAAGAAAGGGAGGAAGATTAACAAAGAAAGCCTTATTTCATAAGGCTTTCTGGAGAGGTCATTTACTCAGTGGCTCCGATAGGAATCGAACCTATATCAAAAGTTTAGGAAACTTCTATTCTATCCATTGAACTACGGCGCCAGTATCTATTTAACTATTGAACCATTATCAGTTTCAGGTTTAACGGGCGATACAAATATTAATTCTCCATTTGCATTTTCAGCCATTAAAATCATTCCTTGCGATTCGATACCCCTTAATTTACGGGGTGCCAAATTTACTAATAAACAAACTTGTTTACCTATAATTTGTTCGGGACTATAAAATTTTGCAATACCCGAAACTACAGTTCGGGTATCAATACCCGTATTTACAGTAAGCTTTAAGAGCTTATCTGCTCCAGATACTTTTTCGGCATTTTCAATAGTACCCACTCTAATATCCATCTTTTCAAAGTCCTCAAAAGCAATTGAGGGTTTTGATGGGGTTGCAGTTTTTACCGGTGTACTTATCACTTTGCTTTGGTGTAATTTATCTACCTGCTCTTGTATTGCCTCATCCTCAATGCGCTCAAAAAGCATTACTGGCTCAGATAGCTTATGACCATCTGTAAGCATGTTCGATTTTCCTGCAGCATCCCAATTTAAGGGAGCAACATTCAATAGCTTACTTAATTTATCGGCAGTAAATGGCAAAAATGGTCTCATTAACACAGCTAAGTTTGCACAAATTTGCTGTGAAATATTTAAAACTGTTTGTACTCTTTTAGGGTTATGACTTATAACCTTCCAAGGTTCATTATCGGCCAAGTATTTATTCCCCATACGCGCCAAGTTCATCAATTCAGCAAGCGCTTCACGGAAGTGGAATGATTCAATAGCATCAGCAATCTTGCCAGGAAACTTAGCAATCTCTTCCATTATGATGAGGTCGCTTTTTTCATAATTTTCTGCCTGAGGAATTTTCCCATCAAAGAATTTCCATGTAAGAACCTGCGTACGGTGTACAAAATTTCCAAGTATAGCAACCAGTTCACTGTTATTACGCGACTGGAAATCTTTCCATGTAAAATCATTATCTTTAGTTTCAGGTGCATTAGCGCATAATGTATAGCGCATCACATCTTGCTTACCCGGAAAATCAGCTAAGTATTCGTGTACCCATACAGCCCAATTACGAGATGTAGAAATTTTCTCACCTTCCAGATTCAGGAACTCATTGGCAGGTACATTATCAGGTAAAATATAATCGCCTTCACACATTAGTACAGAAGGGAAAATGATACAGTGAAAAACAATATTATCCTTACCAATAAAATGTATCAGGCGGGTATCTTCATCTTTCCAATATTTCTCCCAATCTTTAGTAAGTTCCTTGGTCGCAGACACGTAACCAATAGGGGCATCAAACCAAACATATAATACCTTATTAGGAGCATCCTGTAATGGAACTTTTACTCCCCAGTCTAAATCACGGGTCATAGCACGAGGTTGTAAACCCTGGCTCAACCACGATTTACATTGACCAAATACATTAGGCTTCCAATCGCTATGCCTATTAATGTATTCTTCTATTTGAGGCTGAAGTTTATCTAATGGTAGGAACCAGTTCTTAGTTTCTTTTAATACAGGTTTTTCTCCGCTCAAAGCCGATACCGGATTTTTTAAATCTAACGGACTTAGTGATGTACCGCACTTTTCACATTGATCACCATAAGCATTAGGGTTACCACAATTGGGACATGTTCCGGTTATATACCTATCAGCCAAAAACTGCCCTACTTTCTCATCATAATATTGTTCAGTAACCGATTCCTGAAAAATACCTTTATTATATAGCTTCAAAAAGAAATCGGATGCGGTTTGATGATGGACAGGAGACGAAGTGCGCGAGTATATGCTAAAATCTATACCCATGTCAACAAAGGTCTGTTTCATCAGGTTATGGTACTTATCTACCACCTCTTGGGGAGTAACACCCTCTTTTCGGGCCCTAATAGTAATAGGCACGCCATGTTCATCAGATCCACAGATAAAAACAACATCCCTACCCTTCGAACGCAGGTAACGCACGTAAATATCAGCGGGCAAGTAGCATCCTGCAATATGGCCAATGTGCAAAGGGCCATTGGCATAAGGCAAAGCAGCAGTAACCGTATAGCGTTTAAATGTCTTCATAAGCTTGCGAAGATAAAACGAAAAAACACAGGAAGACCAAATACCCTATATTTAAGAAGAATTTTTATTTTTGTAAGGTGAAGGAAGCTTTTTTGTCGTCTAACTTAATAGACGCACTATTTTAACCCCGAAATGGAACTGGATGTATTGAAAGACCGCTACTCTGACCTTCTTAACCGCTATACAGGGCCGGCCAAGAAGATCATTGTATCCTTCCATGGAGAAATGGATCAGGACAGGGTGAGTATGCTATCTTATACAGCCGAGCACCAGCTTGAAACACAGGGTGCCCGGAGAACTACGATAAAAAAAACATTCAATATACTTATTGAGCTTTTGCAAAATGTATTATTACACAGTGCATCCCAAGAAATTGGAAAGCCTTTTTACTTTTTGCTTGCTGAAAACATGGAAGATTATGTAGCTATTTGTGCTAACGTAGTTACCAATGAAGCAGCTAAGAAAATACAGGAAACACTTGACATTATTAAGAAAATGAACGAAAAGCAATTAAAGAATCATTATTTGGAAGTACTGAGCAACGACCAGTACTCAGCCAAAGGTGGCGCTGGCTTGGGGCTTATTACTGTTGCCCTTAAATGCAACAATAATTTTACGTTTAATTGTACTCCTCTGGATGAAAAGGTATCTCTTTTTGAAATGACCTCCATAATCTCAGATAAATAATATCACCTATGGAAAAACTCATTATTAAAGAATCGCTGAATAACCCTAAGGTTATTTTAGATCCTGCGAAAAAAAGGTATGAAATATCAGGCAAATCATTTCCCGAAAATGCTAAGTCGTTTTACCAACCGGTAATTGACTGGGTAAAAACAGTTCCAGTTACATCACCCGAAAAGATCCGCTTGTCATTTATGCTTGACTATATAAGTTCTTCTTCGGTTATTAGTGTTAAGCAGGTTCTATCTAAAATAAAAGCACGTAACACCGAAGGTGCTGATATTGAAGTACAGTGGTATTATGACCCATCTGATCCTGATATAAAAGAACTAGGAGAAGAGTACGAAAAAGTAATTGGAATAAAACTTCAATTTATAGAAAGAAGTATCTAGGCATTTTCGAACTGCAACGTTAACTCTTCAAAATCTCTCCACGATAATTGTTCAGCACGTTTATCGAAAAACGAACTTTTTATCGGTTTCTCCGCGAGCATAGCTGACAAAGCATTTGAAAGCTTCTTTCTTCTTTGGTTAAACGCCATTTTCACAACCTTTTTAAACAACTCATCGCTGCAAGCAAGCTTAAATCCATCTTTATGTACCAATTTTATAACGCCCGAATCAACCGCAGGTGGGGGAATAAACACACTTGGTGGCACA
The DNA here is from genome assembly GCA_013285655.1 of Bacteroidota bacterium. Classification (GTDB taxonomy): domain Bacteria; phylum Bacteroidota; class Bacteroidia; order JABEUT01; family JABEUT01; genus JABEUT01. Next base: position 23,263 of record JABDHI010000024.1, on the reverse strand, counting down.
TCAAATAAATAAGTAGTTGTAAAGTAAGCCTGTACCAATACACTCAGTATTCCATAGTCTCTATTACCAGGAGGAGAACAAATACGTTTTCCCACTTCTTTTTGAAACATACCAACTACCTCTTTAACTCTATCGCGATATTCAATTGCTTTAAAAAGAATTTGGGTAGAAATATTGTATGGAAAATTCCCAACAATTGAGAATTTTTCACCAACAAACATATCATCCATTTCAAGCTGAAGAAAATCAGCATGTAGTATCCTATCTTTTAGCTGGGGATAATGAGAATGCAAATACGGAATAGACTCATCATCAATTTCTACCAGCCACAATTTTTCGTTATAAGACTCTAATAAATACCTTGTTAAAGCCCCCATACCGGGACCGATTTCGAGCACATAACCATCCTTAGCAGTTACAGATTCCGCAACTCTCGCCGAAATTTTTTCATCCTTTAAAAAATGCTGTCCTAGCCTTTTTTTAGCCCTTACACTGTTGCTCATAAAAACAAAAGTACACAAATTGCATGCTATGTTTCCTATATTTGTTATTCAATAACCAAACAACTTGTTATGAAAAAGATTTATTCTCTATTAAGTATTGCTACTTTATCTGTCACGCTTTTTGCCGGACAAACCTCGGCACAAATTACGCTTACAGCGGTTGATATGCCTAAACCAGGCGATAAATTTGTAAACGGATATGATACACTAGTATCTTCAGTTTTAACTTTGAGTCCGGGAGCGCACGGAGCCGGTGTAACATGGAATTTCGGTTCTTTGCCACTCAGCTATACTGATACTAATGCTATTTTATCAGTTGCATCTACTGCATATGCTGCATCTTTTCCTACTGCTACTGCAGCAGACAGCGTATACGGAACTCCGGGTGAAAATTACTTGATCGATTCTACTAATTTTTTCTCAATAGCAGGTGCAGTGCAAAGTGTACAAGGTAATATGACTACTGCAGTTTTTAAGCCGGCTTTTCTTCAATTAAACTTTCCTGCAACTTATGGTAACATCAGTGGTGGAACCAGCATGGCACATGTTGCGCCTTTCGCTATTCATTTCCCACCTTTCGACTCAGCTAAGGCAATTATAATAGTTCAGTATGCAGATACTATAGATAGTTGGGGTACACTCACCACACCTCAATATGGTGGATCTAAATACAAGACCTTACGCCAGAAGCATTATGAGTTAGATATTGACTCAGTATTTTTGCATAATACCAGCGGATGGCAATATGTTGGTCCTGTATCAAGCACATCAAAACTATTCCAATACAGGTGGTATGCTAACGGCATTGGTGATCTTGTTGGTTTAATGACCATGGACACAACAAACACTAAGGTTACTTCTTTTGAGTGGTATCAAGGTTATCCGGATGGAATCAATGAAGTAAGCCAACAACATAATACTGTTGTTTATCCGAGTCCTTGTACCAGCCAAATTACTTTCCATTATAACCAACAGAATGCAGCAAATATCTTTATTTATGATGTTACCGGCAGGCAATTAGCACGTGCTGAAATGAAAAATAATGTAACAGTATTAAATACCTCAGCATATTCAGCTGGCATGTATTTTTATAACATTACCGACAATTCAGGCCATGTTCTTGATAATGGCAAGTTTACCGTAGCTCAATAAGCTTAGAAAACATTAAATAAAAAGAGCGCCACAATATTGTGGCGCTCTTTTTATTTAACATATACTGTGTTATCGCAATGCCATGAGGAGGAGCTTTAAAATGAACCAATGCTATATAGAGCCGTCGAAATATATTTCTTGAATAACGGAAGGCGCTCTACAAGCTCAGGCTGATCGCAAAACAATTCTTGGAGCTTGAGGGAGAATAGAACTAACGGCAAACAAAAAGCCCTGCAACTCTTGCAGGGCTTTTTACTTTGTGCATTTAAACTATTAGTTACTGCCTGTCTTCTCTTTAACAACAGCACTTAGCCATTTTACCATTACAAACATAATTGCAGCTGATGCGAGGGCAGAGAAAAACAAAATCAGGAAGTAATTTCCTTTATCTTCGAACTTATCCCATAAGCTACCCATCATACCTGATATTTTTCCGGCCATTGAGTTAATCAAGAACCACCCGCCCATCATCAAAGCTGTTAGCCTTGCTGGTGCCAGTTTAGACACCATTGACAAACCAATAGGGCTAATCAATAACTCACCTATCGAGAAGATACCATAGGTACTTAACAGCCAAATCATGCTCGTTTTATCCACATAAATATCAGTGCTCTTAACAGCAAAGTACATAGTTAGAGAAGAGAGACCAGCAATGATCATGCCGAAGGCAATTTTCATTGGAGTATTTATCTCCTTCCCTTTTCTTTTAAAGAAGCCAAATAAGCCAATTATTAAAGGAGTAAGTATTACAATATATATAGGATTAGCTGATTGGTATAGCTCAGGTGAAACAAGATTCTCCTTTTCGCCGGCTTTAGGCCATTGATCTTTAGGCAAGTTCAGCAAGTATGGATCAACTCCCTTTACTTCTTGCGTATTACCCTTTGCATCCAATACGGCTACAAAATGCTTATCTACCTTAGTTACAGTCATCGAATCGGAAGTAGTGACCTGTAACATACCGAATGGCTTGGTATACTTTACAGCGGCCACAGGCATGTGGCGATTAGTGTATTGGTCAGCCCAAATAGTAAGTGCAGTACTGTTTTGGTTATAAATTACCCAAAACACAATACTAACTGCAAAGAATGAAAGCAATGCGCCAAGTCCTCTTTTATCTTCGTGCGAGGCTTTGAAATATAAACCAAGATAAAAAATAATGATAGGGATACATGCAAAGAAAAATGCATCATTCGTAATAGTTGCAAAAATAGGATGCCCCAACCACTTTGTCATATTCCAGCCAATTGCGCCGGTTATGATAGCTGGTACAAATACATATAAGAACATTAAACCCAACGACATATCTTCTTTTTGAACGGGCTTAACAACATCACCCTCTTTCACATGCTTCATCATCGAAATGAAAATGATGAGAGCCAGTATCATACCAAAACCTGCCGCGGCGAAAGCATAGCCCCAACCATAATAGTTACGTAAATAGGCTGCCACAAAGTTGCAGAAGAACGCACCAATATTTATACCCATATAGAATATGTTATAGGCAACATCTTTCTTAGGTTTCAGATCTTCAGCATTATAAATATTACCCAATAGTGTGCTAATATTTGGCTTAAAGAAACCATTACCAACAATAATAAGCCCCAGTGAAATATACATGGCCATATCGCCTGACATAGCAAGCCCAAAGTAACCGCACGCCATTAAGGAGCCACCTAATATGATTGCCTTACGGTATCCTAATATCCTGTCCGCAATTAAACCGCCTATAAAAGGAGTTAAATAAACTAAAGCGATATAAGAACCAACAACATCAGATGCTATGGTTGCATCAAAGCCCTTTCCTCCGTGCTTCCTTGGATCTATTAAATACAGGAAGAAAATACCCACCATCAGGTAATACCCGAAACGTTCCCACATTTCAGTCATAAAAAGAATCCACAAGGCCTTGGGGTGACCCTTCCTTACCACGGTATTCGACATAGTTGTTGTTTTAGTTATGGTCAAATATAAAGTTTTCTAACTAATTGTATATTTACCCTCTCCATATAATTTATAGTATAGCTCATGGAAGAAGAAAAGAAAAAATTTAAGCCTTTTATTTCCGCATCCGAATTCCTACCCGAATTTTCGTTGCGTGCCATTATAATGGGAGCCATCTTCGGAATTATTTTCGGTGCCGCTTCAGTGTATCTTGGTCTTAAGATAGGCCTTACCGTTAGTGCATCTATACCTATTGCTGTATTGGCTATATCGGTATTTAAAAAACTAGGTAATGCCAGTATATTAGAAAGTAATATTGTACAAACCATTGGCTCGGCAGGTGAATCCGTTGCTGCTGGTGTGGTATTTACTGTTCCTGCATTATTGTTCCTATCGGGCGGACAGGATTATTTCCATTATTTCCAAATATTTGTATTAGCACTTTCAGGTGGAATTTTAGGCGTATTATTTATGGTTCCGCTCAGGCGTTCGCTTATTGTTAAAGAACATGGTAACTTACCATACCCTGAAGGTACTGCCTGTGCCGATGTATTAATAGCCGGAGAAAAAGGTGGCAAACTGGCTCAAAAAGTTTACTACGGTTTGGGTATCGCATTCTTATATAAGCTATTCATGTCCATCATGGGTTTATGGAAAGACACTCCACAATATCTCTTTGGTAATAAATCTGTTTTGCCCAATGCTGCTATTAACGGGGAAATAACACCAGAATTGCTTGGTGTTGGCTATATCATTGGGCCGAAAATTTCTGGTATCATGGTAGCAGGCGGTGTACTCTCATCCCTTGTGCTCATACCGCTAATTACTATGCTCGGGGCTGGGTTGACAACAGTTTTCCCACCGGAAACAACCCAACTTATATCGCAAATGAGTGCTGATGATATTTGGGACCATTATATAAGATACATTGGCGCTGGTGCGGTAACCTTTGGTGGTATTATGACTTTAATAAAGACCTTCCCTACCATTATAAGTGCCTTCCGTGATTCATTCCGCGATTTGAGAAAGAAAGACAATACAGCTGAAACACAAAGCCGTACTGAAAAAGATATTCCGCTTATTTATGTATTAATAGGTAGCGTAATACTTATTGCTTTTATGGCATTTATTCCGAATGTACTTCCTGCTAAAGGCGGTTCGGCCATATTGTCATCGATAATGATCGTGGTCTTTGGATTCTTCTTTGTAACGGTATCTTCTCGTATTGTGGGATTAATAGGTTCTTCGTCTAACCCCATTTCAGGTATGACGATTGCTACACTTATGGCTACTGCACTCATATTCGTGGGTATAGGCTGGACGGGTGATGCGTATCAACCCATTGCATTGGTTGTTGGCTCTATAGTTTGTATTGCATCAGCTAATGCCGGTGCTACTTCACAAGATCTAAAGACAGGCTATATTTTGGGTGCAACGCCAATTAAACAGCAATTAGGATTGATAATTGGAGTACTTGCGTCGACGATTGCTATTGGTTTTACACTTACCTTATTAGAACACAACATTGGTATCGTTACCAAAACAGTTGCACACAAACATCCATTACCTGCCCCACAAGCAGTATTGATGGCTACTATAATAAAAGGCTTACTCAGTCATAACTTGCCATGGGGTCTTGTACTTATTGGTATGGGTATATCGGCCGTAATGGAACTGTGCGATGTAAGCTCGTTGGCATTTGCAGTAGGTGCTTACCTTCCACTATCGAGCACTACTCCCATATTTGTAGGTGGCGTTGTAAAATGGCTGGTAGATAAAAAGAACAATTCAAAAGAAGCGGAATCAGATATTGGCCCGGGTGCATTATTCAGTTCAGGCTTAATTGCAGGCGGTGCTATAACAGGGATAATTATTTCGGTACTAATGGGTATTGCGGCTGAAACGGATAAGGATGGTAACATTAAAACATCAGTTATTGAATGGCTAAACAACCATATAGGTGGTAGCATTGGAGACAAGCTAGCTAATATATTCGGCAATGGTATTGCTCAGTGGGCCGATCTTTGGGCATTCGGAATTTTTATGGTGCTCGCCTTTATACTCTATAAATTCGCGACAAGTAAACAAGAAGAAAAATTATAATTGTGGAAAAGCTAAACATAAAGGACTTACAGCAAGGGCAGGTATTTGATTTTGGTTCTTTAACATTTTCAGATGACGACATTATTAATTATGCGAAAATGTTTGACCCACTACCCTTTCACACTGACAAAAAAATTGCAGAACAAAGTCCTTTCAAAGCATTAATATCAAGTGGACCACAGGTATTCAATACATTTTATATTAAACAATGGGTACCTATATTAGGGCACACTGTTTTATGTGGGTTAGAAATTAACAACTGGAAATTTATGCAACCCATATATGCTAACCAGCCAACTATCTGCAAGGTTACTATTACATATTTGCGCAAGAACGAAGAAAAAAGGCATGTGGTAATTACCTGGCGTTACGAATTCTTTAACCCTAAAGGAGAAATGGCGCAAACCGCCGACGTAACTGTTATGCACAAATTATAGTCCTCTTCACTAATAAAACCCCAATTTATGTCAAGTCAAAAAGTAATGTTAAAGGTAAGTGATGGAACAACCATGCAAGCCTATGTTTCAATGCCCGAAGGCAATGGCCCGTTTCCGGCGGTAATTGTATTGCAGGAAGCATTTGGCGTTAACTGCCACATACGCCATGTGGCAGATAGAATTACAAAAGAAGGCTATGTTACTATAGCGCCTGAGTTATTCCACCGCACATCAGAACCAGGATTTGAGATTCCATACAATACCGATTTCTCTGCCATTATGCCACATTTTCAGGCATTAACCAATGATGGAATGTCTGCTGACGTAAAAGCAGTTTACGATTGGCTGAAACAACAAAGCAACATTAAACATGATAAAATAGCAAGCATTGGCTTTTGCTTAGGTGGCAGAGTATCATTTATTGCCAATGCAGTACTTCCATTATCGGCAGCTATATCCTATTATGGAGGCAGAACAGAAGCACTTGTTGATATGGCTAAAGACCTTCACGGGCCACATTTATTCTTCTGGGGCGGACAAGATACCCACATATTACCTGAGCATGTTAATACAGTAATTGAAGCAGTTAAAAACGCAAACAAGCCATATACCAACGTGGTTATATCATACGCGGGTCATGCCTTTAGTTGCGATGAAAGACCTAGCTTTAATGCTAAGGCCGCAGCCGAAGCATGGGCCTTGTCGATGGCTTTTTTAAAGAACAATTTATAGTGATTACGGTGGGGGCAAGAATTTTGTCTCTACCAAAATTTAGCTTAGCTTTGATGTATGAATAAAGGACTGTTAAAGAGCAAAAACATTGGTTTTATTTTAATAGGCTTAGCTTTTCTTATATCAGTAAGCTTCAAACCAGCTACCAAGCCAGGTGCTTTATCTATTAACTGGATGACATGGGATATGGCGGTTAAGTTAAATAAACAACATCCGAAGAAGATATTCATTGATATTTATACCCAATGGTGTGGCTGGTGCAAACGAATGGACCAAACCACTTACCTTGATAAGGATGTTATAAATTATATGAACACCAATTTTTATGCTGTGCGTTTAGATGCTGAAACCAAAGACACTTTCCATTTTAATAATCACGCATTTGTAAATCAAAACCCGGGCGAAAGAGGTTCTGTAAACGAACTTGCGTATTCGTTAATGGACGGGAAAATGGAATATCCTACAACGGTATATATGGATGAGAATTTTGCACGCCTATCCGTTGCTCCCGGTTATCTATCAACCCCTGAACTTAAAACGGTACTTACCTATTTTGCCGAAAACAAATACAAGACCATTACCTACGAAGACTATAAAAAGTCGATGGGCGTTGCTGCACCTGCAGAGAATAACAGCCCGAAAACAGACCACTGATAAAGTTTATTTGTTGTAAAGCACGTGTACGTTAAGTACACTATCGCTAAGATTAACGCTGTGCAGTAATAGTTGCGATGTATAACTATAGGCGTACACCGAACTGCCCGATGATGCTATTACCTGCTTGTTTACATTGTCGTATTGCAAATGTGAGGCTGAAATACCTGTTATAAAAGGTACTGCTCCGTTAGGTATATAGGTGTATTTGTATATCGTGCCATTATTAAAACCCATTAAATAGGTAGCACTATCTATTTGTGCTACTGATAAAAGTTGTCCGCTTGGTAATGTAGTAGGTGAATAAAAAATATTGCCCGGTATATCAAACAATTGCAAATAGGCTTCGCCTGTATCTTTATTACCGAAAACAAAAAGCTGGTTACTGGTCATGCCATACATAGCCGTAACCGGACCTGGCAATGCACTTTGTTCGAATCCGGTAGCTGTACCTGTATAATATAAAACCAAGTTCCGTGTAAGGGCACCAATGTTTTTTTGTTCCGCAAATAAATAGCCATCCCACACACAAGTCTTTATGGGGTAATAACCCGAAACCACTTTAAAGGTAGTTGACAAAACTCCTTGCGAGCTAAAGTACTTTATAAGTCCAATATACTCTGAAACATAGGCAGCATCTCCATTACTATAAATATTAGTAAAGCAAGGCGCCGGACCAATAATACCGCCTATGCCCCATTGTGCCCCACCCAATGGCATATTTACTGCACTTACATTACCCGAATCGTCAGCCGCCACATAAAGCTGCTGATAGTATGAACTGATATCTGATGAAGAATAATCACCGGGCTGAGTATAAATTTTAGAGGTATTAAAGACAGAATCTATTTTAATAACATTAATACCACCGTTGCGGGTAATGGCATATATCCCTAATCTAATAGTAGGTGCAGCATTAATAGTAATAGCCTGGTAGCCATATGTAGCATTAGTTCCGTTACTTGCTCGTACCACTAATGTATATTGGCCTGTTGCAAGGTGTATACTATTTATCACATAATTATAGGTGAATGACATCTGCTTACCTGTTACAGTAACGTCCGCAGTGGCCGTTACAGGTACGTTTTGGCTATTTTCAATGTATATTTCTACCGATTTCAGACTATTGGCATCGCTAACGCTTGCTTTAACTACAACAGTATCAAAAACTTTATAAACTGGCTTACCGGTTGGCGCAATAATTTGAACAGTTGGCGACCCTACATTACCTTCCTTTTTGCAAGCGAAAAGGCCAACTATACTTATTAATACCAATACTTTACACCTCATTATCATGCTATAAATTTACAAAATATATAATTAAGACCATAGTATTATAACTCACCATCAAAAACTGTCTTTTTTAGCCCTTGCACCTTACCAAAACAAGTGTAAATTTGTGTCGCTTATTAAACAAACCAGTATTATTATGACAACCTTCAAACAGCAACTTACTTCATCAATAGGTAAAAAAGTAGTTATGGCGGCTACCGGCCTTTTCCTTTGTGTGTTCCTACTGGAACACTTATATGGAAACATACTTCTTTATTTTAACGACGGAGGTAAGGCATTTGATGAGTACTCGCATGATGCGGTACGTAATATACTTATACGTATTATTGAAATAGCTCTGTTTGGCGCTATCATAATTCACGTTATACAAGCGCTTATTATTACCAACGATAACAGAAGGGCTCGCCCAATAAAATATGCCGTATCAACCTCTACCGAAGGTAGTTCTTGGTTCTCACGTAATATGGGATTAACGGGGTCGGTAGTGCTTTTCTTCATTGTCATTCACCTTTATCATTTCTTCTTCCCTTACCGTATTTTAAAAGACCATACACATACTGTTGCACAAATGGTAAAGATCGGCTTCCAGGATCCTGTTTATGTGGCAATCTATGTAATTGGAGTCACCTTTTTATTCTTCCACTTAAACCACGCTGTTCGCTCAGCTTTCCATACACTTGGCTTAAGCAACAAAAAATATATTCCTATCTGGCAGGCTGTAAGTACTGGTTTTGCATGGCTTATGTGGATAAGTTTTGTTTCTTTTCCGATACTCTTCTATTTCGGAATTGCAGGTAAATCTATCCAGATCTAAAATTGATATTGAACTAATTATATAAAGCGTTATGGCACAACTCGATTCCAAAATCCCTGAAGGAGAATTAGCTGACAAGTGGACAAAGTACCGCTCAACAGTAAAACTTGTTAACCCGGCTAACAAGCGCCACCTCGAAGTTATTGTGGTAGGTTCCGGTTTAGCAGGAGCTTCAGCAGCAGCATCGCTTGCTGAGCTTGGGTATAAGGTAAAAGTGTTTTGTTTCCAGGACAGTCCGCGCCGTGCGCATAGTATTGCAGCGCAGGGTGGTATTAACGCAGCCAAGAATTATGCAAACGATGGTGATAGCACTTTCCGTTTGTTTTATGATACCATTAAAGGTGGTGACTTCCGTGCACGCGAAGCGAACGTTTACCGCCTAGCTGAAGTAAGTGCCAATATCATTGACCAATGCGTTGCACAAGGTGTTCCTTTTGCACGTGAATATGGAGGATTGCTTGACACCCGTTCTTTTGGTGGTGTGCAGGTATCGCGTACATTTTATGCCCGTGGACAAACAGGTCAACAGCTATTGTTAGGCGCTTACAGCGCACTTAGCCGCCAAATTGGCAAAAAGCAAGTTACCATGTATAGCCGCCACGAAATGCTGGAACTGGTTATGATAGATGGTAAAGCACGTGGTATTATTGCCCGCGATCTTATTACCGGAAAATTAGAAAGACATTTTGGACATGCTGTAGTATTAGCTTCAGGCGGATATGGAAACGTGTTCTACTTGTCGACCAATGCAATGGGCTGTAATGTAACAGCCAACTGGAAAGCGCATAAGAAAGGTGCGTTCTTCGGGAACCCATGCTTTACACAAATTCACCCTACCTGCATACCTATTTCAGGTGACCACCAATCGAAACTTACACTGATGTCGGAATCATTACGTAACGACGGAAGGGTTTGGGTGCCTAAAAAGAAAGACGATACCCGTAAGGCAGTTGATATACCTGAAGATGAAAGAGATTATTTCCTTGAAAGGCGTTACCCTGCTTTTGGTAATCTTGTTCCGCGCGACGTTGCATCAAGAGCCATTAAAGAAAGGTGCGATGCAGGTTATGGCGTAGGCGCTTCTAAACAAGCTGCCTATCTCGATTTTGCTGACGTAATTAAACGTACAAGCGAAGAGGTAGTTAGCGCTAAGTATGGTAACCTTTTCGAAATGTATGAAAAGATCACCGGCGAGAACCCGTATAAAGAACCAATGCGTATTTACCCGGCTATTCACTATACAATGGGTGGCCTTTGGGTAGATTATAACCTGATGACAACCGTACAGGGCTTATATGCATTAGGCGAATGTAATTTCTCTGACCACGGTGCTAACCGCTTAGGTGCATCAGCACTTATGCAGGGTCTTGCCGATGGATACTTTGTATTACCATACACTATTGGCGAGTACTTATCAAGTGAGATAGCAACTAAAGCAATACCAACCGATCACCCGGCATTTGCAGAAGCGGAAAAGAGCGTACGCGAGAATATTGAAAAGCTCATGTCTGTTGGTGGGAAACAATCAGTAGAGCATTTACATAAGCGCTTAGGCAAAATTATGTGGAACAACTGCGGAATGGCCCGTAATGAAAAAGGACTTACTGAAGCTAAAGCTGAAATACGTTCACTCAGAGAGGAATTCTGGAAAGATGTTCGCATACTTGGCAAGGCAGATGAGTTTAACCCTGATCTGGAAAAAGCAGGCCGCGTAGCAGACTTTATGGAGCTTGGCGAACTGATGATAGATGATGCATTGAATCGCAAAGAATCTTGCGGAGGCCATTTCCGTGAAGAATCTCAAACTGAAGAAGGTGAAGCAAAACGAGACGACGCTAACTTTGCATATGTAGCAGCATGGGAATACAAAGGAAAAGATGCCCCAAGCCAACTGCATAAGGAAGAACTGAAGTTTGACACGGTACATTTGGCACAACGTAGCTATAAGTAAGTAGTATATAGTTTTAGTTTTTATTGGTGCACCCAACCCGGTGCTAGTCTTCTAAATCCCCATTACATGAAGATAAAGGCAGCGCTACCCAACCAGGGTATACCGGTTTCCGTTTCTATGGAACCCTTACTAGAAAAAGAGGAGCTTAAACCACCAACAAAACCGCTGAACCTGCGGAGGTTAGTATTTATATGTGCCCTGGCCATTGCCAATGCAATACTAGTTGGTGTAGTCGCCAAAATAATGGTTTGGCTTATTAGCTTCGTTACCGGATTTGCTTTTTATGGCACATTAACTACCGGAGAGGTATCACCGGTTGGTAATCACTTAGGCCTATGGGTAATACTAGTTCCAGTCATTGGCGGAATTATTGTAGGAATAATGGCGCGCTATGGTTCTAAGGCAATTCGTGGTCATGGTATACCCGAAGCCATGGAACAAGTACTTACTAATGATAGTAAGATTGCACCTATCGTAACATTTTTAAAACCACTTTCGGCAGCCATATCAATTGGTACGGGCGGACCATTTGGCGCAGAAGGGCCTATTATTGCAGCAGGTGGCGCTTTTGGCTCATTTATTGGCCAATTGCTGAACATAACTGCATATGAAAGAAAAATACTTTTAACAGCAGGGGCTACTGCAGGTATGGCAGCCATTTTCGGAAGCCCGGTTGCGGGTATTATGTTAGCAATTGAATTGTTATTATTCGAGTTTTCCCCACGCTCTATTATCCCAGTTGCATTAGCATGTATAACGGGAGCAGCCATGCATATTCTATTCTTCGGTTATCAACCTATGTTTGCTATGCCCTTTGTTCCCGCACCAAGCATATTGCAATTAGTAATATATGTGTTAATAGGAGCATTGGTGGGTTTATTCTCAGTTGGTGTTACAAAAGTTGTTTATGCAGTTGAAGATGCCTTTGAAAAACTGCCTATACATTGGATGTGGTGGCCAGCTATTGGCGGGATTGCTGTTGGTGTTGTAGGTTATTTTGCTCCATCTACTATGGGTGTGGGTTATAGTAATATTACAGCAGTACTGAGCGGCAACCTAGCAATAAATACCTTGTTGGTTCTTTGCATCCTTAAATTCGTTTCGTGGGCCATATCACTAGGCAGTGGAACATCCGGCGGTACACTAGCACCATTGTTTACAATTGGTGGTGCGCTGGGTGCATTAATTTCAATTGGTGTTAATCAACTATTTCCTGAGTTAGGATTAAGCGCCTCTATTGCCGGGTTAATTGGTATGGCTGCCATGTTTTCGGGTGCATCGAGGGCATTTCTAACGGCGGTTATTTTTTCTCTCGAAACTACGCAACAGCCACACCTGTTATTGCCTCTACTCGGAGGATGTGCCGCGGCTTACTTTATATCTTTTGCCCTGATGCGTAGTACTATAATGACAGAGAAGATAGTTCGCCGTGGTGTAACCACACCCGACTCCTACATGCCTGACATATTAAATAGCTTTAAGGTAAAAGATGTATTGAAAGAAGAAGTGAATACATTAAGTGCCAGCGATACAATTTTACAATCGCGCCGGTTTATTGATGAAACCCACAATAAGAATACTGCCTTTGCCATAATCGATAAGCAGCACGATGACGAACTACTGGGAGTAATTGGCGCTCAAGAAATATTCAGCACCAAACATAATGGCGAAGACAAAATGAGTTCTCTTGTACATGAAGGAAACATTTCAGTTAATTACGACGACAGTCTGCAACAAGCCATTGATATGATGATAACACATCATGTAGATATACTACCCGTTGTAAATAGGGATGATAAGCACCATGTTACCGGAATACTTACCTACCGTGAGATACTGGAAGCCTACGAAATTAAACGCAAAGAAGTCGAGAACAGGGACATTACTATATCGCTTCGCAAGAGAAGTAGTTAATTCGATTTAGTTAGTGGCCCATTTCAGACATGAACTGGATGCGGAGTAAACGCACATCCTCTTCTGTATAGTCTTCGGTGCCTAATTCTTTCAGCGCATCTTCTAATGAATCTGATTCAGCAGAGCCGAAGTATTCAAATACCTCATCTTGTCTGTCCTCTTCAATATTCTTATCGAGGTAATAACTAATATCTACTTTAGTGCCTGAAGAAACAATGGTCTCGATCTCTTGTATCAGCGCAGGCAATGTGAGTCCTTTGCCTTTCGCCATATTCTCCAAATCAACCTTTCTGTCTATACTCTGTATGATATATACCTTTAAGCCTGATTTATTTACAACCGACTTAACTACAATATCCTGTGGCCTGTCAATTTCATTTTCTTCAACATACTTAGCTATAAGGTCCGCAAATGCTTTACCAAATTTCTCAGCCTTATTTACACCAACACCGGTTATACGAGCAAGTTCCTCTAAATTAACAGGGTAATGTGTAGCCATTTCTTCCAATGATGTTTCCTGGAAAACAACGAATGGAGGAAGCTTTAATTTAGCAGCTGTAGACTTACAAAGGTCTTTCAACATTGCAAATAATGCAGGGTCACCGGCTCCCCCGCCCTTTTGAGCGGCAGCCAGCATAATTTCCTCTTCTTCTTCATCTTCGCCGGCGTAATCATGATCCTTAGCAAGCATTATAGAATGTGGCTTCTTTAAGAAAGCTTTAGCCTTGTCGCTAAGGGTCATTACTCCATAGGTCTCAATATCTTTTATAAGGTAATCCATTACCAGTGCCTGGCGAACAATAGCATTCCAGAATTTTTCATCCTTGCCATCTTCATTACCTGCACCATATACTTCAAGCTTATCATGTTTATATGACTTAACCGAAGAACTTAAATTGCCAAGTATAACATCTACTATATGCTTTGTTTTGAACTTCTCTTTTGTTTCCTTAACGGTCTCGAGCAATAACTCTAAATCCTCTTTACCTTCAAACTTAGTTTTAGGGTGCAGGCAGTTATCGCAGTTACCGCAATTGGCGTCGTTGTATGTTTCGCCAAAATAGTGCAACAATGTTTTTCTGCGGCAAACTGAACTTTCAGCAAAACCAATAGTTTCCTGGATAAGTTGTTTTCCAATTTCTTGTTCCGCTACAGGTTTGTCTTTCAGGAATTTCTCAAGTTTCCTTACATCTTCATAACTATAGAAGGTTACACACTTACCTTCTCCACCATCGCGGCCCGAACGGCCTGTTTCCTGGTAATAGCTTTCAAGGCTCTTAGGAATGTCGTAGTGCAATACAAACCGAACATCAGGTTTATCAATACCCATACCAAATGCAATGGTTGCAACCATCACATCTACATCCTCCATTAAAAACTTATCCTGAGTCTGGTCGCGCGTAGGTTTATCCATACCGGCGTGGTATGGTAACGCTTTAACACCATTTACCTGGAGCATTTGGGCTATCTCCTCCACCTTTTTACGGCTTAGGCAATAAATAATACCCGATTTACCTTTATGCTGGCGTATGAACTTTATAATTTCTTTAGCTGCATTATGCTTGGTACGTACTTCGTAATAAAGGTTAGGCCTGTTAAACGAAGACTTAAATACAGCAGCATCATGTATCTCCAGGTTTTTCATAATATCCTCCTGAACCTTAGGAGTAGCAGTAGCTGTTAACGCAATAATAGGTACGCGGCCTATCTGGTCTATAAGCGGGCGTAATTTCCGGTATTCAGGGCGGAAGTCATGCCCCCATTCTGAAATACAATGCACTTCATCAATAGCGAAGAACGATATCTTGACTTTTTTGAAGAAGGCAACATTAAGTTCTTTCGATAACGATTCAGGTGCAACGTATAAAAGCTTGGTATCTCCGCGTATAACTTCTTCTTTTACTTTATTGATCTGCGATTTTGAGAGCGATGAATTAAGAAAGTGAGCGATTTCATTTTTAGCACCAAAAGTTCTAAGTATGTCTACCTGGTTCTTCATTAATGCAATAAGCGGCGAAACTACTACGGCGACCCCATCACTTAATAAAGCGGGCAACTGGTAACAAAGTGATTTTCCCCCACCCGTAGGCATAATAACAAAGGTATCCTTGCCATTAAGTACATTCTTTATTATAGCCTCTTGCTGATCCTTAAAGTTCGAAAAA
Source organism: Bacteroidota bacterium (assembly GCA_013285655.1). Taxonomy (GTDB): domain Bacteria; phylum Bacteroidota; class Bacteroidia; order JABEUT01; family JABEUT01; genus JABEUT01. The sequence goes on along the minus strand of JABDHI010000024.1, from coordinate 7,601 downwards.
CCGAAAAACTTCTTTAAATAATCCTGCAGCATAGTATCCTTTGCAACTGCGGTCCCCATATTTCTTATTTTTGTAGCGTAAATATACTAAAATTAAGCTATATCACAATGCCTCAAAGAGATGAGTTTGCCCTTTTTCTGAATCATTTGTACTATTTCAAAGACAAACTACCGAATTACTGCTATAATTGTTTGAGCATTACTTACAAAGCCATACTAAAAGAGGAGAATTGTGGTTTATAGAACATCATTTACACCCTTAATGAAACTTAGGTTAGCATTACTATTTTGTTTGCTCAGTTTGTTATTTGGTTCTGTTGCTCATGCAAATAGTCCGCTCCCGGTCGATACAACTATTAAGCACACTATTACTGAAATTTATACGGAGAAAGACCTGGTACCTTATAATATATGGCAAACAAAAAAGTATGCCGATGTTGATACAACAATAGACAGGCTAGAATTTTACACTACCCATTATACGTTAGGTAACCCGGGCTTACCTTATGTACCTGTTATATTTAACAGCACCCCTCAACCGCTTGGTTTTTTTTATGGTTACGATCACCTAACCGATTACGTCCGCAACGATACCTCAGTTAGGTATTACACAACACGTGCCCCTTACCTCAATTTTTTTTACATAACCGATCCGATGATACATCAGTTTCTCGATCTGTCATTAACACAAAACTTTGGTAAGAAACTAAACATCGCGCTTGAGTTTCATCGTTTACGTTCGCAAGGTGATTATATAAACCAGGGTAGTAATGATAATCAACTTGCACTAACAGTTAATTATCGCACCAAGCGCTATATGCTATTGTTCAACGGTATTTATAATATTTATAAAATAGGCCAGAACGGTGGCGTGCAGGCAGACAGTGCTTTCTTTAACCCAAGTTATACATCTAACAGACAGGACGTGCCGGTTTATTTATCACAGGCACGCTCCATGTTTATTAAAACAGAACTAAGGCTACAGCAGTTTTATTTTTTTGGATACAAGAGCGGTGATACTGTTAAAACAAACCCGCTATTTTATATTTCGCATTGCAGTTCATTATCGGGCAGCTCGAATGTTTATGTCGACCATACACTTTATAACGACTCTGATAACTTCTATCGCCATACCTACCGTTACGATAGTGCTACTTATGACTCGCTGCGGTATAATGAATTTAATAACGACTTTACCATTGGCTCTGCAAGCGGTTGGCATTCGTTCCTGAAATGGGACTTGGGCGTTAAAGACCAATGGGTACATTTTACCGATTATGTTTTAACCAAGCATCCTGAAGGCACCGCAGAAGATACCACAAAAGATATGTACCGCGACAGTATATTCAGCAATCTGATAGCCCACGCACGCGTTTATAATACCTACGACAATGGCCATATATTGTTTGATGCTGCGGGTTCCTACATTTTCTCGGGCACTCAAAAGGGCGATGAACAGGGCTCCGCCGACTTAGGCATACGATTTGATTCACTGCGCTTGCTAAAATTCAGTGGTAACTATTCGCTACAAACACCAGCGCTTTTATATGATATGTATGATGGAAATAATTACCAATGGATGAACCATTTTGCAAAGACGACTACATCAACTGCTTCAGTAATGTATACCGATGCCAAATGGCATTTAACATTAGGTGGCGAGGTGACCGAAATGCAAAACATGGCTTATTTCACAAATACGGGGCTGATAAATGACGCTCTGCCTGCCCAATACAACGGGGTTGTGAATATTATGAAAGCCAATATTGAAAAGGATTTCAGAGTTGGTAAATGGCATTTTAACACAAAAGAGATTTACCAGTATGTACCGAATGGTGCACCAATACACTTACCTACCTGGGTTGCAGAAAATTCATTGTTCTACGAAAACAATTTGTTCCATCATCACTTGTTATTGAAGGTTGGTATAGATACGTATTACAATACTGCCTACTATGTATATGGATACCAACCCGTGTACAATCAGTTTTACTTACAAGGCCAAACTAAAATGGGTAACTATATTTACGTCGATCCATTTGTGGCCTTTCGTGTAAAAACATTCCGCATGTTTTTAAAACTAGAGAATGCAGCAGAGGGTTTATTACAACCTAATGTATTTTATGGCTATGCAGTTAACTACCCTATGCCTGATAGGGTTTTACGCTTTGGTATAAGCTGGGATTTCTGGAACTAGGCTATGCCTAAAAACTATTACCGCAAAGGCGCTAAGGCGCAAACTATGTCCCCCGCTGGAGGGGCAGGGGGAGGATTTTCCCGTCACTGCGAATCCCCAGGTTGGCGTATGTGACAACCCTATAACTATCGGGTTCAGTATTTTGTGTTATCAATTTTATTTCTTCAAAGAACTACTGCAAAAATAACTCATGCAGAAACTGTACTGAGTAAAATAATAATTGCGTTTTCAACAGGTCAATAATATTAGTCCCGGCAACTATTAAAATTACCTTAATTGAAAATGGGGTATAATTGCCAGAAAATAACAATGAAATAACAATAGAATTATCAATAGAGGGGCTTCTGAAGCCCTTTATTGGCGCATCCTCCATTGTTAATAACAATGATTTACAATAAAATACACAAAACCTTGAAAATCAATGCACTACGCAATTAATTGATTATCAGATATTTGCAAAATTTGATTAACAACATATTGTATAATAAAGTATTCGGGTATTCTGAAATATTTGTAAATTCGATAATACTTCCACTACATATTATTAACATATTCACCACTCAAAAATTAACATTAAATATATCCCATCATGGACTTAAAAGATCCTTATTTACAACAAAAATCATGGAAGAATTTTATAATAGGAGGCATATTAATAACATTTTGGGGTATAGTTTGCTTGCTAATTAATTTGCTGGCGATCGATGATTCCACGAAGACTGTATTAAAAATGGCTGTATTTGGATTTCTATTTATAGCTTATCCTTATATACGCAAGAAGTGGAAAAAAGAAAGTAATAGATAGTTTGGGAACAATGAAAATTGTTCTCAAAATCCTACGTCTCTCTCTTCTTCTTTTTAGCAGCAGGAAAGAGTACATTATTTAGGATAAGTCTATAACCCGGTGAGTTTGGGTGTAGACTAAGGTCGGTTGGTGGATCACCCACACGGTGTTGGTAGCATTCAGGATCGTGGCCGCCGAAAAAGGTCCAGGTGCCTTTACCAAAATCTCCATGTATATAACGGGCTTCATTGGCTCCTTTGTTTTCGCCCATAATAGTAACACCCGATTTTATAAAGCTTTCATTAAAAGCTGTCGTTTGTCCCCAGAAGCCTTTAATCACTTTGGTATGGTCCTGACACAACATAGCAGGAACAGGATCCCACTTCGCAGAAAAATCGAAGAGTGTAAAAAAGTCGTTCTGTTGGTTTATGCCATACTTCTGTGCACGGTAAGGAGATGTATCAATATTCGATTTCGAATATTCGAACGGGTTCAAGCTAAGCGTATAATTCTGGAAGGCAAAACAATTTCCAAAATCTAATTTTTTATTACAGTTAGGATCGGCAGGGTCGCCATCGAATGGTGCGGCGCAAATATCTATTCCTTCTGCTGCCAATGCAATATCATACGAATCAGGTGCCGAACACATAGCAAATAAAAATCCGCCACCCGAAACAAAGTCGCGAATACGTTCTGCTACCGCCAGTTTCATTTGCGATACCTTTTGAAAACCAAGTTCGTGCGCCATGGCTTCATTGGCCTTCACATCATCCTGATACCATTGTGCGTTTTGGTAGGCTCCGTAAAACTTGCCATACTGCCCGGTAAAATCTTCGTGATGCAAATGCAACCAATCGTACTTAGGCAATACACCATCCATTATTTCTTTATCGTAAATAACATCGTACGGTATTTCGGCATAGGTCAAGGCCAATGTTACGGCATCATCCCAGGGCATTTTATTTTTAGGAGAATATACGGCCATGCGTGGTGGCTTCTCTAACTTCACCGCATCCATATTTACAGATGGGTCTGCTATCTGCGCCAGTATATCCGATTCTTGCTCATCAGCTATCAGTTCGAATTTTACATTTCGCACCTTACATTCATCTTCAAAAAGTCTTGCATCTGGGAACGTAAAACTACCACCACGGTAGTTGAGCAGCCATTCTACAGCAATTCCATTTTTAAGCGCCATATAGGCAATGCCATACGCTTTCAGGCAATTGGTCTGGGTTTCATCCATAGGTATAAATATGAATGTAGCCCTTGCCTGAACAAACGCAAATACAATAAGCAATAAGGAAAGCAGTCGCTTTTTCATTACCCTAAATTACTTAAAAAGATTAAGCAAGGAGGTTAAGAAGTGTTAAATACAGGAATAATGAATATTGAACACCCAATTTCGAATCTCCAATTAAATACATTGCGCTTTTTCAACGCACACCACAGAACAAGTTAACACTGAGACTCACAGAGAAAATGTCAGTCTGAACATGTTTGGACAAACTCAACATGACGCCGGTTTTTCAAAGCCCCTTTAGGGGTTTGGGGTTGAAAATATCGGAAGAGATTCTTCACTCCATTCAGAATGACAAAAAAAAGCCCCGATCGGGGCTTTTCCATATTATTCTCAGAAAGGGTCTTCTTCTATATCGTTCTTCTTATCATCCCAACCTCTCGATTGTACAATACGGGTTTCCATATTGTCTTGGGTAGCCGAGTGATAATTATCCATAGAAGGTTCATATTCGGTAAACTTGGCAAGTTCTTTCTGGAATTTAAGATGTACGCTATCCAGCGGACCATTTCTATGTTTTGCAATAATAATCTCTGCTGAATCCGGTGGCAGGTCTTCTGCTCCACCTTCAGGCGCAGCGCCATAATAATCCTGACGGTAAACGAACAATACCATATCAGCATCTTGCTCAATAGCTCCCGATTCACGAAGATCGGATAGTTGAGGGCGCTTTGCACCGCCACGTTGCTCAACAGCACGGCTAAGCTGAGATAGTGCAATGATTGGCACATTCAATTCTTTTGCTAAACTTTTTAATGCACGCGATATTGAACTGATTTCCTGCTCACGATTCCCACGGCCTTCAACATTGGCGGTCATCAGCTGCAGGTAGTCGATCATTATCATCTTAATACCATGATTTTCTTTCAACCTTCTGGCCTTGGCTCGTAAGTCGAATACAGAAAGTCCGGCAGTATCATCAATAAATATAGGTGCGTCAGAAAATTTAGTAACACCATGCACCAACTGGTTCATATCATCTATAGTAACAGTACCTTTTCTCAACTTCTCCATTGGTATTTCCGTTTCACTCGATATAATACGAGTGGCCAGCTGGAGGTTTGACATTTCTAAAGAGAACAGAGCTATTGGCTCCTGGAACTTAATAGCAGCATTACAAGCTAATGTAAGCGCCAAAGCTGTTTTCCCCATACTGGGACGTGCAGCTAATATAATTAAATCGGAAGGTTGCCAGCCCGATGTAATACGGTCAAGATCGGAGAAACCACTAGGAACACCTGTTATACCTGTTTTACGGTTACGTGCCGCTTCAACTTGTTTTATAACTTCGTTAATTAAGCCCCCTGCTCGCTCCGGATCTTTCTTGATATTTTCATCGGCAATAGAGAAAAGCCTTTTTTCAGCTTTATCTAACAATTCAAAAACGTCAAGCGAGTTATCGTAAGAATTCTCAATCGTTTCGGCAGAAAAACTGATCAGCTCACGCTGAATAAATTTTTGCAATACAATACGTGCGTGATATTCAATATTAGCTGAAGAAGCTACTTTACTGGTAAGCTGCGAAATATAATATGCACCCCCAATAGATTCTAATTCTTCGTTCCTGCGTAACTCATTCGTTACCGTTAAAATATCAATCGGTTCCGAACGCTGGAACAAAACCTTAATAGCCGCAAATATTTTTTTATGACTATCCTTGTAGAAAGCGTCTTCTCTTAAAATGTCAATTACTTTGGTTAGTGCTTCTTTTTCAAGCATCAACGCTCCTAGCACTGCCTCTTCAAGTTCAAGCGCCTGTGGTGGCAGTTTGCCCATCTCTATCTCAGCAAAATTCTGTGCTGATTTGTCGGTGTTTTTATTTTGTCTTTTGTAAGCCATTTTTCCCTGTAAAATTCCCCCTGTTTAAAATTGGGATGCCAAAAATATAAAAATACGTTTCCCTACCCCCATCTATTTTATCAACAACTCGCCAATCCCTTTTCAGTGGCGAAATATTTTTTAATTTACGTTAAATTAAGAGTAGAGTTATAAAAATAACAGGAAATACTTTTTTATATTTTAAGAAGGAGTGTTGGGCGTAGAAAAATATTTATTATAGCCCTGATTTTTTGATGCGATATTTACCCTTATCCCTCTCTATAGAGAGGTGAAGTACAAAAAATCTACAACCCAAGTACTTTAACCCTTTGAAATACCAGGTCCATTTCATAGCCTTTTTGCAAAGCAAAGCGGATTAGTTTTTTGCTTTTGGCGTTGCTTGGCTTCATAATCATCTGTTTCTTTACTTGTACGAGCTATGGTATTCCATTTTTTTTGCAAGAGGGTGTCTAATGCTTCTATATATTCTTCCTGAGACAAACCGCTGATGCCTTTCTCAATTAATTCATTCGAAACGCCCTTACGCTTCATTTCCATTTCAATCCGTTTCTTGCCCCACTTCTTCATGCGGAACTTGCCGCTAACAAAAGCGGAAGCGAACCGGCTTTCATTCAAAAAGCCCATTTTTGTTAAACGCTCCATTACCAACTGGGTATCCTCAACCGATACCCCTAAGGTCTTCAGTTTCTTCTTTACTTCATCAATACTCCGCTCGGTATAGGAACAATATTTGCCCATCCTTATAACGGCATTATCAACTGATAGCGTTTTTTTCGTTCTTTTGTCCACTGAAACGGTACTGGTTAAGGGGTGAAATTACCTCATTTTATGGCAAACGACAACGAAAATATTCCAACACCAAAGAAAAGCATGAGCTTCCTCGATCACCTCGAGGCCCTGCGCTGGCATATTATGCGTTCTGCTATTGCCCTTGTAGTTGTTACTTCTGTATTATTCTTTTACAGCGATTTTGTATTCGATACCATCTTATTTGGTCCAACCAAACCCAGCTTTATTACTTATCGGGTGCTTTGTAAACTATCGGAATGGTTGCACTTGGGTAGTTCGCTTTGCGTAAAGACCAGCGGTCAGTTTAAAATAGTTAATACCGAAATTTGGGGACAGCTTACTATGTATATGTGGGGCACCTTTATTGGTGGTTTCATACTAACCATGCCTTATATTTTATGGGAACTCTGGCGTTTTATAAGCCCTGCACTTAAACCAAAAGAGCTTAGATATACACGAGGCATTGTACTAGGGGCAAGTATGTTGTTCTTATTGGGTGTTGCATTCAGTTACTTTATAATAGTACCGTGGACTGTTACCTTCTTAAACAGTTTTAAGCTTAGTTCAGGTACGCAGGTAGAAAACCTGTTTAATATCAGTTCGTACGTATCTACCGTTACTACTTTAATATTGTGGATAGGAGTAATTTTTGAACTTCCTATGGTTACCTATATACTTACCTCTATAGGTTTT
>JABDHI010000023.1 GCA_013285655.1 Bacteroidota bacterium | reverse complement strand
AATCATTCTGGATACAAACCAATGCCGCTAACCCAATTTTAGTGAGCAATGAGAATGTTAAGGTATCTTCAAACCCAACCTTTTTGCAAGCAGATGGCAATCAAGCATTCGATGTTCTAAAGTTTAAGTTGGCAGGTAACGGTTATAAAGATGAAGCACTTGTGCGGTTTGGTAATGGGGCAACAAACGAATATGACGCAAGCCTTGATGCACGCAAAATATATAGCAGCAATACACAGGTTCCGGGAATAGCAACGCAAGATTCTACCCTGAAAGATCTTTCTATAAACAGTTTGCCGGCAATTACATCTGCTATTAATGTTCCTATCAAGACGATCGTTGGTGTTTCGGGTATTTATACACTTAGCCTTGATTCTTCTTCTACATTACCTACAGGTTATTGCCTGGTACTTGAAGATAAGGTTACCGGACTGCAAATGGACATCAGTAATTTCACGGCGTATACATTTAATATATCGGACACTACTAAGGCTGCCCGTTTTGTATTGCATATTGGCCAATGCGGCAACCCAGCAGGTGTTGATCAATTAGCAAATAGTAAGTATCAGCTTAGTGCTTATCCTAATCCTACAAACGGGTTGGTAAATGTTAGCTATAACTTAAATGCAGATGAATGTAATGCTGCTACAATGCAGGTGGTAGATATGAGTTCAGGTAAAATTGTTGCTGATAAACCAATATCATGTAAGTCAAATTTGGAACAAGTTAATCTGAGTGCTTATGATAATGGAGTATATTCTATTAATATCATTAGTCCTTCAAATACCTCAGAGCATGTTAAGGTAATTAAGATGAGGTAGTAGATTGCTTAGGCCTTAGCTTATTAACGCTAAGGACACTAATTAAACTAAAAGACAGTACCTCCATTAATAAAGTTGAAGGGTAAATAAAACGAAAATCGGGATCGGTAGAAGCTAGTAAATAAGACAGACAATAGAGCACAGGAATAAATAGTACAGTTGTGAATATAACATTAGGCGATAATTTTTTGATAAAGAATAATACCAACAGCAGTATATTAAGAATAAACCATAATAAATGCCCGCCAAAAATGTAGGCGAATGGTGTAGCAGATAATACATGTTTTGTTCTCGATATCCAATTCAAGCGAATGTTCTTAAAATTTTCATTTTGTGCAAGCCCATATTTATTACTATCCAGTTGTGGATGAAACCAGTGATATTTAATTCGAGGTGGTATCATCAGTTTAAATCCATCCCATTTTACTTTTACAAGGCTTAAAGGGGCATGTTTAATTAAGTTGTAATACTGGGCTGTAAACTGACTGTCATTTCTATCGAAAGTACTATCCACAGCCTTTACTGGCCCCCACCACATTATTGGGGCTACATTACCGGGTATATAAGCGGTAGCATAATTAGGTGTTAAATGACCGTAGATATAAGGTAAATATTTTTTGTTTTCGATATTGTTTACCAATATACCAAGGCATTCCGTTGCATATACCTGATTCTCGGGATGGGTTTTAGTTACATGATAGCTATTATAAATTTGATGAGAAATGATGAAGTAAACTAATAGTAATAGCAAACTATTTTCAATGCCTGAGAATTTGAGTTTTCGAGTTGTGATATAGCTATTGGAAAGTAAATAAAGCTGAAGCATAAATACGGGTAACAGAACTATAGCATTATGCCTTACCAGTAAAACAAATATCATACAGGTGATAAGTAAAACCAGATTCCACAATGCTTTTTTTGATTGAGTAGTTTTTATATGGTGAATATGTAATGATAGATATGCAATCCAAATAAAACCAATTTCTACCCATGTATCTTTAATAAAGGCCATTAAATGAAATGGCAATGGTGAGATGGGCGAGAGCAGAATTAATAAAATTAAAAATGGCAAATAATAATAATTCCTGCCTGAAATATTAAATAGCCCTAAAATTTCTCTTGATAATAGGTAGATTCCTATACAACCCATTACCGTTTGTATAAGGGTAATAAAACCAATTCCGCCACCAAGCTTTAAAACATAGTGTAATAATATTGCCATAATTGGCGGGTGCCAATCATCATAGTTAGCCATAAGCGCCTGGCCATATTGCACGAGGCTGTCACCATTCATAAATGCAGGGTAACAAACGCCCCATATTATAAATGCAACTATTGTTGTAATTAATAAGGGTAAGTATTTTTTCAAGATATTTAGTATGAGTGGTACTCTTCTAAAACCAGTGATCCCGACGAGATTCGAACTCATGACCGACAGATTAGAAATCTGTTGCTCTATCCAACTGAGCTACGGGATCAGTTAATTTTTATAGCCCCAGTCGGGGTGGCCAGATTCGAACTGACGACCTCCTGCTCCCAAAGCAGGCGCGATAACCAGACTACGCTACACCCCGATACTATAAGATAGAACTTTTTTAGAAGGGCGCAAAGATAAGAATTTAGACATTACTATGAAATTTTTTAGGAAAATGTGCGAAATAATTCTTTGGAGCTGTTTTTAACTGATTATTTCTTTATTTCCACCAAAATTATAGCTGAAATACCCCTTTAATGCAACAAAATAAGCTTTTGTCTTTAGTTTAAACATCTTATTTACCGATAAGGAAAGCAAGGTAAATATTGCCAAGCGGCTTAAAATGAAAAGGAAACTTAAAATATCACTGGCAATAAAAGCTAACCAGGAGCTATTCTTCCTAAAGTACTTTATCTTACTTATTACCTGGTTAGGTATGCTTATAGAGTAATTGTTCACCGAGCTTTTGCCGCCGTGATGTATAATTTTAATGCCCGGATGATAGACCACTTGTTTCCCCACCAGAGTTACCCTAAAACATAGGTCAGTGTCTTCCATCCAAAACATATTGGAATCCAAGCCATTTAACTTATCGGCAGTTTCTTTAGTTAGGCATAATGCTGCACCAGATGCAGCTGGTACTTGAGTAGGCGAGGCCGAAGCATTGTTTTTTTGTATTCTGTGCAAGTAAAACAATTCGAGTAAAATATCTGATGGCTTGGGGAAACTCCAGAAAGAGGATTGGAAAGTTCCATCAGTATTCAAAAGGTAAGGAGCCAGAATACCAATATTTGGGTTAGCAATAAGGTAATTTCTCATTTTAACCAAGGTATCGCTTTCCGGTAATTCTGTATCCGGGTTAAGTAATAAAACCACATCTTTTGTTGCTTCTCTTATACCTAGGTTATTGCCTCCGGAAAACCCTAAATTAATAGAGGAAGCTATCAATTTTATTTCAGGGTACTTAGTTTTAATGGAGCTTACCGTCTCATCCTTTGAATTATTATCCACAACAATAATTTCAACGTCAACCCCTTTCTGTAACAATAACGAACTTAGGCACTTGTCTAAATAATCAAATGCATTGTAGCTTACTATTATTACGCTTATTCCGGGGCTACTCATTAACTTGTTTTTGCTCAATTATATTAATTGAATATCCCATTAATAACCAAAACAAACTAATGGTTGGGTAGAAATCATAAATGTTAGCCACTACTGCCTGAGCATTTACCATTATAAAAAGTACGGTAACAAATGAAAACAACGAGTACCTATGCGTTGACAGGTTTTTCTTTACTAATACCAAATAATAAAGAGCCAGAGCGAGGTACGATAGAAGTCCTGCAATTCCCGTTTCACAAGCTATTTTCAAAAACCAACCATCAGTAGTATAAACAGCAGCGGGGGTATCAGTACCTTTAAGGTAGCGCACAGCCGTTGCTCCTGCATGCCCAAGCCCATAACCATATGGCCTTTGAACGAAGTCGTGCCACGAACGCCTCCATAGTTCAACCCGCGTAATACCCTGGCCCATACTTAATGTATCGGCAGTAGAACTGAATAGCCAGGTAAGTATATTTAATGACCCTGTAAGAATTAAGGAAAGTGTAGCGGATGTTACAGCAATAATAATAATGACTGCCAGTGTTTTCTTCCACTCTTTAAAAATTAACGACAACAATATAAAACCTAGAAAAAATGCCATGATAGGCCCCCGTGATACGCTTAGGAAAATACAGGCCCACGTTAAGGCAATAAATAAATAGTTTAGTGATGACTTGTTTGTAAACAACCTGTAATAGAAATAGATGCAGGTAATCGTCATAGCAGTACCAAATAGGACAGGCGTAAGAAAGAACCCGCCCATACGGGGAATAAAATAGGCCGTTTGTAAATGGTTAGTCGATTGTATTAAAGAAGCTTCGACCCCTGTAAACAAGAAGTGAAAAACTAAGCCCAGCATGCCAAAAATAATGAACCACGAAAAAATGGAATGTGTGGTGGCTGAAGCTAATTCCGGTTTTTGTTTATTGTACAAACGCCCTATGAAATAAAAAATAACCGGCATATAGGTTATCCTAAACCCCTGTGCGGCTATAAAAAGGTTCGATAAAATGGTGCCATAAACGAGATTGAAAAAAATGTAGAACAATACCAGCTTATCAAAAAATAGCAATGTGATTTTTTCTCCTTTAAAATATTTTATTGCCGCACAAACAACCACTGCAGCAAAAAGTATATCCGGCATTATGGTAACTATAGTTTGGAGTAACCCATTCATTGCATTGCCGCCAATAAGAAAAACTCTAAGAGCAGGTGAGCAACTTTCGTAGCAAAAGAAAAATAAGATTAAGTACGACAGCCCTTTTAATCTAAGGGCACCTTGCTTATTTTCGGCTATATTCATTTAGGGTCAGGGTAAGTGGAGGAATCATTCTTTTATAAGTGCTTTGTAACGGTCCTTATTTTGTAATATATATTTCGGGAAGGAATCATCAAGCGGAACAAACCTATATGTATACCCACGGCCAAATATATCCTTGCCTTCTTTTAAAGCCTGTTCTATAGTTGCGGCGTTCTTGTATTCATCCTTGTTGTATTCGGTATGGGCAAAGGCTTCCAGCTTTTTAATAATTATATCTACACCGCCTAAATATGTAAAGTGCCATCCGCCATCTAACACAGGTACCAATCTTTTCCCTTTTTTAATTTGCCACCATAGTAAGCGCATTTTGCAAAGTAAACTTGCCTGCAAACGAGTGCTAAACTTGCCTGCGTATATAATACTGAGCCATCGCATTTCCTGTGGGCTTAAATTATCTTTAATCCTGCACATTACAGTGCCTTGCCAACGGTATGTATCGCTATTTGAATTATTTATGCAGTTCACATAATAGTTGTACATGCGCTGGTAAAATATCTTTATCCCCGAAGTCTGGGCAAATTCTTTAACTGCTTTAGGTTTGGGTATTTCATCTACGTCCGATACCATTATCACATCATCAGGCGCGCATTTCTTTAAACCCTCTTGTATCATATTGCGCTGGTGGCGTTCATATACCCATGCCGACTTATCATCGGTATTGGGGTAAGTATCAACAACAATATGAATGATCTTATTAGCAAACTTCTCAAATCGGGCCTTATTGTTAGTAAAATAGAGTGGTTTCTCTTTGCCCTGGTGCGTACGTGTAGCTTCGACAAGCACAAACTTATCTACCACTTCGTTCAGTATATTCAAACGAATTTCAAGAATATCCAATTCATTAAAAAAAGTAAAACAATCGTATATCATTGCCTCAGGCTTTTGTTGGAGCGGCTTTTTTTGCCATTTTAAAGATGGTAAATATAATTAAAGCCGTCATTAGGCATTGCGTAGCCGATACACATGATAATAGGATAACAAAGCTTGAATGAAGAGCCACATTAGTAACAACTGTAATTAATAAAATTGCACTTGACAGAACAGATAGGAATAAAATTTGTTTCTGCCTGCCTAAGATGGAAGCTACCTGGGCTATTGGAGCCCTAATGATATCAAGGAATATCCAGGGCGATAAAACGCCTGCATAAATTCCGGCAGTGTACCATTCTGCACCAAATATCAACTTAAAGATAAATGCACCACCGGTAATAAGTACAATCGGCAAGGCAACCGTCCAAATGCCAATTTGATAGGTAGAGCGTTTAACTAACTGATAAAGGTCTCGGCCATCGCGAAGGGCTTCTGACGCTTCAGCAAAGAAAACGTGTGAAAAGGGTAAAACAATAAGGCGCATAGGAACCTGCAAGATGCGCATACAAAGTGCATAGTAGCCAATTTCGGCTGCAGGAAAATAGGCCGATGCAATTAGAACAAGAATGCTAATCTGTAATGTATCTATTATGCCTTGTAAAATATTTATTCTAGGAAACTCGGCATATTTAACTGATAAAGTTTTGAGTTTTTTGATGTGGTGAGCAAATAGGCCAATGCCTTCGCCTTGTAGCGATATACCGGTTATAAGTAGCATCGATACAAACTGGCCTGCCAGAGAGCCTAGTAATAATCCGGTTGCTTGATATCCTTTCAATAAAATACATAACCCATTATTTATAAATGCCTCAAGAGGCCGTATAAAAGATACCGTCTTGAATTTTTTTTCGCGTACGTTCCACATCCAGAATAATTGGAAAAGGCTTAAGAATATTACAGCTACAGGAATCAAATAGAGCCAGTTGCGTACTACACTTTGGTCGTAAAAATGAATGGGCACCATATATATAACCCATGATGCAATAAGGCATACTAATGCCGATATAAAAGTTAACCACGTACCAACGGTTAATAGCCCTTTAGCTTCATCTCGGTCAGTTGCTACCACCAGCGCAATATCATACTTGCCACTTGCTACCACTAAAATAAAACCTACAAGCGAAGTGAAAATTGATAAAGCACCGAATGAGGCAGGCGTATATATGCGGGTTAAAAAAACATTAAAGCCAAAGTTTATAACCTGGGCTAAAGCTGTGGCACTAACCAGGGTAAAAATGTTTTTTGCAAAATCTGACTTAAAAAAAGAAATTTTGCTCACAATCACATAAAAATTAAATGGCTAATCGTCAATATATTCAACGTTTCTTGCAGGTTTTACTTATTTGTAAAAATATAAATTTATTAAACTGTAAATTATTGTTAACTAACTGTTTGTACACAGTTAAATGTTGAATGTCGGCAAGCCATTATTTAAGTTGTCATTGGTTTTTCCACTCTACAAGCCCTGTGCCAGACCAATGCCCGAACGAAGTAACATCAAGTTTAGGTAAAGATATTTCTCTCCATATTTTTAACATGTTCCAAAGGCGGATATCGTCAAAAATTATAAAGGGCGGGCGGTTGAATTGTATTGTTCTGAAATTATCTATAAACCTTTGTTCCTGTGCTCCGTCTTTTGCTGCATCCACAAAAATTAAATCTGCATTCTTTAAAAGGTCTATATGTTTTAATACTCCTTCTTTTGTCGATAAGTCATCAGTATACTGAATGAAGTTTCCATCAGCAAAATCTTTTTGTTCAAGGTATGCCCCTCCGGGGTATTTTTTCCACGATATAATGTCAAACGTTACCAGTTTCGAATCAGCAGGCATGTACTTTTTAATACATAAAGCTGATAGCCCTTTTTCAGTACCGATCTCTATAATTACTTTAGGCTTTAAGGTTTTAATTAGGCTGGCAATTAGTTTATAGTGCTCACCAGGCCATACATTTAAAAAATGCCCTTGCTCGGTCCTCTGTGCTATATCAGTCAAATCTATTTCTACGGCATCTTTTGCTGAACGTAATGCTATATCGATCAATGTGCCGGATGGCTTACCGAGATCATCATCCGCCGAGAAAAGCATAGAATATTCAGAATGCCTTACACTAACAGGCGGAGGCATTAGCTTTTTAAAAGCTTTTCTTTTTAAGGACATAGTATTGGTAATGGATGTAAGCTAACAAAGCTATGTAAAAAGCATAAGATAATTCATTTTATATCCCATTCAGTATAGTATTTGGTTGTATGTTAGTATATTCGTATTTAACAGGCCTCTGCGTTTTATGGTGCAGTAAGTATAGGTATAGACTGTAACTGTTACTCACAAATAGATAAGTAATATATGAACGAAACTGTAAAAAAAATAAAAGAATACAATAGCGGGCGCATTCCTGAATTACTGAAGCTAAAGTATAAGGCTATGCGTATTGATAAGTATCGTTTCTACCGAGCTATACCACATATATTATATGCCGATATACCAGCTAACTCGTTTTTATACAACTCTCCACGGGTGTGGTTATGCGGAGATCTGCACCTTGAAAATATGGGTAGCTATAAGGCAGATAACCGGCTGACCTATTTTGGGGTGAACGACTTTGATGAAGCCTTGCTGGGCCCCGTGTTGATAGATATGACAAGGATGCTTAGCAGTATAATGATATCGGCAGATAATTTGAGGCTTGGTAAAAAGGAAGCGCGGCTTTTATGTAAAACATTTATTACTACATATTTTGAGAATCTGGGGGAAGGATACATTCGCCAACTGGAGTCTGAAACAACACGTGGAGTGATGAGACGATTTTTGGAGAGAGTCCGTGATAGAAGTAGGGTTGATTTTTTAACACAGAAGACTATAAAGAAGAAGAAAGGTCTGAAAATATTGATAGATGATATTCATACATTAGCTATTACTGATGATGTAAAAGAAAAGGTAGAGGCTCATTTAAAACATTGGGCAAAGGGGACTACTAATCCTGATTTTTTTAAAGTAAAGGACATTGCATTTCGAATTGCAGGAACATCGAGCCTTGGAATACAGAGATATGCCATATTGGTGGAAGGCAGAGGTAAGCCCTATGGACACTTTTTGCTTGATTTGAAAGAGGCTTTGCCATCATGCCTTGAACCTTATGTGAAAGTAAAGCAACCTAAATGGAAGACAGAAGGTGATAGGGTTGTGGAAGTGCAGAAACGTACATTGTCAGCCCCGCCTGCTTTGCTTGCCAGTATAAACGTGGGTAAGCGTAACTTTGTTTTAAAAGAATTGCAACCTACTGCCGACAGAATTGATTATACCTTGTTCAGCGGAAATACAAAGAAGCTAAAAAATATACTGGAAGATATGGCTGCTGTTTGTGCCTGGAGTAATTTGCGAGGAGCAGGGCGCGAGGGATCAGCAATAGCAGATGCTTTAATAGATTTTGCTAATGTTGAAAAAATAGATGAGAAACTGTTATTAGATTATTCTGAAAAAACCTTGGCTGATACAAATCGATATTATAAAGAGTATTGTGATGCCTATGACAAAGGCTATTTTAAAACCGACAAGAAATAGATATCAGAATATTCTTATTCCCATTACACAAATATCATCAGTTTGGGCATAAGCTCCTTTCCAGGTTTCTATGGTACCATTAAGTATCTGTTTTTGCTTATCAATGGGTTTATCGGCCATTGAAACCAATAGGTCTCTGAAAGCACGTGATGTAAATTTTTTATTCTTTTCTCCGCCAAACTGGTCCTGGTATCCATCAGATGCAATATATATCAGGTCATTCTTTTTCAGTTGAATGGTATGTGTAGTAAAGCTCGATTCCATTTTACCTTCTTGATAGCCTATCGGCTGTTTGTCAGGCAATATTTCTAATAAATCAATACCATGTGGCCGTTGTCTGAGGTTCTGTGAGGGTTCAGTATTTATATTTTTACGCACAAAATAAAGAGAATTGTTTGCACCTGCATATTGCAATACGTTCTTAGCCTTGTCCCATATACATACAGCCATATCCATGCCATCGCGCGAAACAGATTCCTGCCCTTTTTGCTGCAACTGCTTAAGCAAATTATTTCGCATCTGGTTTAATATGTCAGACGCCTCAGTTGCTTTATTTTCAATTACTACCTGGTTAAGTATACTATTGCCAATCATACTCATAAATGCACCCGGTACGCCATGTCCGGTGCAATCTACCACTGCAAATATCGACCTGGTACCAACAGTGTGGCACCAATAAAAGTCTCCGCTCACAACGTCTCTTGGTTTATAAAGCACAAAGCAGTCGCCTATTTGTTCCTGCATCGATTCTTCGATTGGAAGTATTGCACTTTGTATTTTTCGGGCATAAGCAATACTATCAGTAATGTCTTTATCTTTTTCCTGCAACTGGGCATGGGCGTTATTTAACTGGCCATAAGCAGCATCTACTTCTTTCTTTTGCTTTTCAATAATTCGCTTTTGCCTGTTGGTTAACCTGTATCGCCTGAAAAGAAGAGTTAAGAAAATTAATACGATACCCAATCCGAGTGAAATGGTAGCAATAACATATTTCTGCCTTTTTTGCTGTTCATTTGCTACTGCCTGCTCTTTCTCATTTTCTTTCTTCTGCTCTAGTAACCGTTTGTCAAAAACAAATTGTGCTTCTATATTGCCAATGGTTTTTTGTTTCTCTACTCCGTAAAGTGAATCTTTTAATTTTAGTGCATTGTTAAGGTATTTTGTGGCTGCTTCATAATTGCCGAGTGCGGCATATGCGCGCCCCAGTACCTGAGACTCATGCATCTTTTCTTGCAATATTCCTAAGCTATCTGCAAGGTTGTATGCAGTTTGGTAGAAAGTAAGGGCATGCTTAAAATCCTTTTGGGAAGAATATACATCTCCAATACTTTCATATGCATTTATAAGGTTTGACCGGCTATTAGCTTTATTGGCATAATAGATACATCTTTTTTCGTTGAAGAGTGCAGAATCCAGTAAGGCATCATGAGTAACATGCTTCCTGCTGCCATTAATTGTATAGTTAATTCCTGAATGGGTGCTATCAGAATCATAAAATGCCACAAATGCATCGCCAATGTTGGAGTATGAGGCATATATTTGAGATTCTATGCCCATCTTAGCTGCTAAGCCTACCGACCTGTAATTGTATTCGAGAGCATTAACGAAATCTCTGTTTAATAGAAATCCATTGCCAACAGTTTGATAATCTAATATTAAGTTCTCATTGTTATGAAGTGCACTGTCAATTTTAAGTGCCTTTAATTTAGTTGTAAGCCCTTTTTTGTGATCGCCTTCCAAATCATACAGGTTTCCCAAGTTGGTGCATATGCTGGCTATTCCTTCCTGATCGTTAGCTTCTTCATATAAGCGCATTCCCTTGAAGTAATACTCTTCTGCCTTAACATAGTTGCCCAACTCTCCATAATTCAAGCCAATATTATTGTAAAGGTCCCCAACTGCTTTTTTATTTCCCATAGAGTCCAATGCCAGGGCTTTAAAGTAGTAATCGAGCCCCTGAGCATATTTATCCTGGTCAGATGCAATGTTGCCAAGCATATTGTAAATAGAATTAAGTCTTTTGGTGTTTTTATACATATTGCTATACGTCAATGCACTATCAATGTATAGCCGTGCAGTATTCAAATCTCCTTTTACATATGTATATACTCCTACATCATATATGGCGCCTACAATACCTTTTTGCCAGTTTGCTTTACGTGATATTGCAAGGGCTTGTTTACTAAGGAGGAGTGAACTATCGGGGGTGTTGGTTTCAAGTTCTGCCGCTAAGGATAAAAGTGTATTTACTTTGCTTGTATCGTCTTTCTGACGAGTAATTACTGTTTTCAATGAATCAGCCTTATGGGTCTGAGCAAATAAAGTGGTTAGCGGACAAAGAAGTAAGAGAAATATGCGTACTAGGGTTTTCAATGCCGTTGAAATTAGAAAGACAAATATAAGATTGTAGGTAAATAACAAAACCCCGGCTTACAGGCCGGGGTTTTAGATAAGATACTCAAATAAGCTGATTACTTTTTGTCAGTAGCCTTTGTTTCTGTTTTCTTTGTTTCCTTCTTTACGCTTTTGCTATCTGTCTTCTTTTCTTCTTTCTTTGTTTCTGTTTTTTCAGCCTTTGCTTTGTCTTGTTTTACATTCTTCTTAGCAATTGGACTTGCAAAAGAAACACTGGTAAAGAGAACCAGGGAAGCGAGGATTAAACCTAAGTTTTTCATAACAGTTTAAATTTATTGGTTAGTTTATGAAAGCAAAATTAGGGCCGCATCATGAAGGATAAGTGAAGTGGGATAGGGCTGCATTGTTAAAAAAACTTAAAAGCAATATTATATGGCGCTACTTAATAATACACTTAAAGTATCCTTTCGCCATTGCTGTATCAATCCTTTGTATATTATCTTTAGTAGAATCTTGATGTGAGAGCATGATCTCGTTGGTTGCGCTGGTGTCTATACCTGTTCCTATAAAATTAATATACCCTTCCAAGCTATTGCCTTTGCTGTATTTGGTGCTTTTTAAAGTTAATTCCTGAACGATTGGCCGTATTAATACCGCATCCGGTTCAATATCATATGAATAATAGAAGTATGAGGTAAATGTGTTTTTATAAATTCGAATGGTCAGATAATCCATACAACACATAGAAGGGGCGGTGGCATGTATAATAAGTGTATCGCCGTTTGTGCTTTCATCACAAAATAGTAAGGTGTCAGGGTTACAAGCCCCCCATGCATATATGTTTGACCTTATGGGAACGTTAAAATCATCTGTATCGCCATTTTGTAAGTAAGCAGAATCTCTAAACATGGTAAGGTGGGTAAACAGAGTATTAGATAGTTTATCGTCTGTCTTTACGCTTTCCCATTTAGTATTGGGTGGAGAAGATGTGTATTGACCCAACAACGTTTTGGAGCAAGTTATAATAAGAAATAATGCTACTAAGGTTGCCCCAATAAAGGTCGGTCGTGTCATTAACTTGTTTATAGATAAGGAACTAAATATAGTGCCAATTATTTTAGCGGGACTAGATTTTATTTGGTTCATGTTTTATAATTGATGATTTAATTAGCATTTATTTATAATTTTATTATGTTGATAATCAATATATTATAATGTAATGCTAAAAAAAACACCAGTAAAATATTTGTTATGATAAAATACTTAGTAGTTTTGTGCTAAATAAATCATCAAGATGTCGCTAATAGATAGAAATATAAAAACACTCCGAAAACTGCGCAACCTTTCGCAAGAATCGTTGGCAGATGTGTTGAGCATACAACGGGCACGTTTAGCATCTTATGAAGAAGGCCGTGCCGAACCTCCTTACGATCTATTAATAAAATTTGCTGATTATTTTCATGTTGCCATTGATGCCCTCCTGCGTGCCAATTTGTCTAAAACTAAACCGGAAGATTTAATGAAAGTGGGTGAAAACCGAATTCTGTTTCCTATAATGGTAGATAAAGATGGTAATGACCTTGTTGAAGTGGTACCCATTAAAGCGCAGGCGGGGTATCTTAATGGTTATGCCGATCCTGAATACATTGAGAGCCTCCAGCACATGAACTTTCCGTTCCTGCCTGTTGGTAAGCACAGGGCTTTCCCTATAAAAGGAGATTCAATGCCTCCTTTAACTGATGGAAGCTTCGTTATCGGCAAGTATATGGAATCTTTCCAGGAAGTGAAAGATGGCCAGACCTATATATTAGTTACCCGTGACGAGGGTTTGGTTTATAAGCGTGTGTATTCAAACCTTAAAGAAGACGGAACACTTAGCCTCCATTCAGATAATAAGGTATATGACCCATATAAAGTAAAGGCAGAAGATATACTTGAAGTGTGGGAATACCAATGTGCCATAAACACATCGAAGAGCAAACCTGAAGAATTGAATTTGGAAAGCATTATGAATATGCTCAGAGATTTGAAAATTGAGTTTGAAAGAATTAAAAAATAACATCATGAGAAAGATAGATAGGTTACCCTCTATGTTTATTGACTCAGTAGCTGAATTAATAAAACACGATCCGCTTGAAATTAGCCTGGGCTTGTTTCACGGTAATTCAAGCACCTGCATTTTAAATGCTACCGAAAAGGATGAACTGCTTATACAAATGAAGACGCTTCAAAAAGTATCGAAAGCAGGTGAAGTACCTTTAATGTACAGCATAAAAGCAAAGATAAAGTACCTGCAAACCTTTGCCGGTAAGGATAGAGCAGTTGAAATGACAGGCGAATATTCAATAATAATAAAGGCAAACCGCAGTATTAATCTTAATTATTTAAATGGAAGCTATCATACTGACTACAGGCAGGTAATTGATTTTGTGGTAGATGAAGTATTTCAGAAAATGATGAGTCACGCAAAGAAATATGCATGGCAATACGGACTTAAACAAGACTATATTCAAATGCCTCCGGTTAGTATGTTAGAAGAGGCGAAGAGCAAGCAGTCAATAGGATATTTTAATGAGCGGACTTTCAACTATCAAAGGGCTTAAATGTTCAAAACTTAATACAGGTAATAAGTACATAATTATATATCTTTAATTTTAATAATTCATAATCATCAAAATGCAATCACCATGGAAAAAGTAGCAGAAAAAGTAGAAAAAGCAGAGAAGAGAGACGCAGTAAAAGAAGCGAACAAAGAAAAGCTGAAAGCCTTAGCGCTTACACTTGAGACAATTGAGAAGACCTATGGTAAAGGCACTATTATGAAAATGGGCGATACTGCAGGTGATGCTATTGAGGTGATACCAACCGGTTCGCTTACATTGGATATTGCATTAGGTGTTGGCGGATATCCTAAAGGCCGTGTAGTTGAAATTTATGGCCCGGAATCATCGGGTAAAACTACCCTGGCATTACATGCTATTGCTAATGTACAACGCAACGGTGGTATTGCTGCTTTTATAGATGCTGAGCATGCGTTCGATCGTTTTTATGCAGCCAAATTAGGTGTTGATGTAAGCAACTTGCTTATATCGCAACCCGATAATGGCGAACAAGCACTTGAAATTGTAGAAAATCTTATTCGTTCGGGTGCTGTAGATATGGTGGTTATTGACTCGGTAGCTGCACTTACCCCACGCGCTGAAATTGAAGGCGAAATGGGTGATTCGATGATGGGCTTGCAGGCAAGGTTAATGTCGCAGGCACTACGTAAGCTTACCGGAATTATTAATAAGACCGGTTGCTGTTGCGTATTTATCAACCAGTTAAGAGAAAAGATCGGTGTTATGTTCGGTAACCCTGAAACAACCACCGGTGGTAATGCACTTAAGTTCTACGCTTCGGTTCGTTTAGATATTCGCCGTATTGCCCAAATTAAAGAAGGCGAACAAGTTGTAGGTAACCGTACCCGTGTAAAAGTGGTTAAGAATAAAGTTTGTCCTCCTTTCGGGTTGGCTGAATTCGACATTATATATGGAGAAGGTATTTCAAAGGCTGGCGAAATAGTTGACCTTGGTGTTGAGAAGAACGTAGTAAAGAAAGCCGGCGCATGGTTCAGTTATGGCGAAACACGCCTTGGACAAGGAAGGGAAGCTGTTAAACAAATATTTAACGATAACCCTGAATTGGCAGAAGAAATAGAGCATAAGATCAAAGATGCTCTTGCTCAGAAAGCATGAGCTTAGGTTTTTGGATTAAATTTACGGGAATAGCAGGGGTATTAAGCCTCTGCTTTTCTTGTAATAATAGGAGCGCATCAGTTCAGCAGCAGCACGGTAAGGATACAAGCCGGGTTGCTGCTGATACTATTTCCCCTAAGGTAGCGGCATTAACATCGCGAATTGCTTCTAATCCGACGGATGCAGATGCATATTGGAACAGAGGGAAATTAGAGATGTTGCAAAAGAATGTACAAGCTGCATTTAACGATTTTTCGAGAACGGTTAAGATAGACAGCACGAAGGATTCATATTACAGTAGCCTGGCTGATGTTGATTTTGTAATGGGGCATACGCGTGAATCGAAGGCTGCATTTGAAAAATGCATTGCACTGAACCCAGCAAACACAGATGCGCTACTTAAGTTAGGCGAGATTTACTTTTATGTAAAGAAGTATAAAGAATCTATTGAGTTGGCAGACAAAGCCCTGAAGATAAATGCCCACTTGGCGAAAGCTTATTTTATGAAAGCCATGATATTTGTAGAAGTGCATGATACAACAAAGGCTATGTCGAGTTTGCAAACAGCAATAGAGCAGAACTCGGGTTATTTTGATGCCTATATTCAGTTAGGGCTTATTTATTCGCGTAAGGGTAATGCCCATGCTGTAGATTATTTTAATTCGGCTGAGAACATTAACCCGAATAGTATTGAACCGTATTACGATAAGGGTATGTTTTACCAGGCTGCCGGAGATTATGATAATGCAATTAAATCCTACACTCAATTGCTGCAGGTAGATTCTACTTACAAGTTTGCCTTATATAACATGGGTTTTATCAGTTATATAAATAATAAGGACTACAAAAGAGCTATTTATTATTTTAGCAAGGCATTACACAGCGATTCGACCTATACTATGGCATATTTTGCACGCGGAACATGTTACAAAGAGATGAATGACTTTAAAGATGCACAAGCTGACTTAGCAATTGCTGTGAGGCAGAAACCTGACTTTCAGGAAGCGCAGGATTCTTATAAAGAAGTGAAAGCAAAACTTAAATAACATACTATGAAGATCATTTGCATTGGGCGCAATTATGCCGAACACGCTAAGGAAATGAAAGCGGAAACTCCAACAGAGCCTGTATTCTTTATGAAACCTGATACGGCTTTGCTTTTGAATAATGATCCATTCTATTTTCCTAAGTTCTCCAACGAGGTGCATCATGAAGTAGAGGTGGTGTTGAAAATCAATAAGAATGGTAAGAACATTCAGAAACAATTTGCAAGTAAGTATTACGAAGAAGTGAGTGTGGGTATTGATTTTACGGCACGTGATCTGCAAGCTATTTGTAAGGCCAAAGGCTTGCCTTGGGAAAAAGCAAAAGCATTTGATAGCTCAGGAGTAGTTGGTGCTATGCATTCTAAAGAACATTATAAAGACCTAAGTGCGCTATCCTTCCGACTTGATATAAATGGTAAAACTGTGCAGGAAGGTAATACCAAGGATGTGATATTTTCTTTCGATGCTATTATAGAATACGTATCTCAATACGTAACCCTGCGCACCGGCGACCTTATATTTACAGGTACTCCTGTAGGTGTGGGCCCTGTGAAAATTGGCGACAGACTAGAGGCATATTTAGAAAATGAGAAACTTTTGGACTTTGAAGTGAAATGAAAAAAATATTGATACTTGGCGCAGGCAGATCGGCTTCGTCGCTTATTACATACTTACTAAATAACGCTAAGCAACATAACTTTGAAGTTACTGTTGCCGATACTTCGTTAGACCTGGTTAAACAAAAAACCGCTGGTCACCCATCTGCAAGACCTATTGCCTTGGATATTGCTGATGAGAAGTTAACACATGATGAAATAAGTAAAGCTGATATTGTCATATCCATGTTGCCTGCTTTTCTGCATCCTAAAATTGCTGCACAATGTGTGGCAATGAAAAAGCATATGGTTACGGCTTCCTATGTATCGCCTGAAATGAAGAAACTGGATGCGGATGCACGTAAAGCAGGTATTATACTGATGAATGAAGCTGGGCTCGATCCGGGTATTGACCATGCTTCGGCTATGAAGATTATTGATGAGATAAAAGAAGAGGGTGGAAAGCTACTTAGTTTTAAATCATATACCGGCGGACTTGTCGCGCCTGAGTCGAATGATAACCCATGGGGATATAAGTTTACATGGAACCCTCGCAACGTAATATTAGCAGGCCAGGGCACTGCTAAGTTTATTGAAAACGGCAAATATGCCTATGTACCCTACCACAAACTATTTACACGCATTGAAAAAATGCATGTAGAAGGGTGGGGCGATTTTGAAGGATATGCTAACCGCGATTCGTTGAGCTACCGGTCTATATATGGTATTGAAGAAATACCAACACTGATACGTGGTACATTGCGCATGCCTGCTTACTGTGAGGCATGGAATGTATTTGTGCAGTTAGGTGTTACAGATGATACATACGTGGTAGAAGGTTCTGAGAAGATGACACTGAGAGAGTTCTTTGATTCGTTTGTCCCGCATGGCAAAGGCGATTTAAAACACAAATTGGCTGAGTATGTTCATATACCTGTAAAAGGGAAAGTAATGGATATGCTGGAGTGGGCCGGTATTTTTGAGAATAGGCCGATTGCATTAAAGAATGCTACACCTGCACAAATATTGCAAGCTCAGTTAGAAGAAAAGTGGAGGCTGAAGGATGGTGATATCGATATGATTGTGATGCAACACATTTTTGAATACGAAAAGAAGAATAAAAAACACACGCTTACTTCATCGCTTGTAGTAAAAGGGGATGATGCTATACATACGGCCATGGCAAAGACCGTTGGCCTGCCTTTAGGTATATTAACCAAACTCATTATAACCGATCAGTTGAAGCTGAAAGGCGTTTGCATACCTACTATAAAAGAGATTTATGATCCACTACTAAACGAATTGGAAACAATGGGTATAAAGTTTGTGGAGAAAAGTTCTTAGTGAGTAGGATATCCGTGACTTCTTAAATACAAGGTTTTGATCTGCTCTTGTCTTTTTCGACCAATATTGACGGATGTTTTGTAGGGCGTAAAAAATTCGAATATCCTGTTTAAGAAAGATACGGAGTAGGGATAATATCTGAAGATTGTTTTGGGCAGGCCCATTGCGGTACAGGCTCGGGTACCCAGAAAATAATAGTTATAAGCAAGGTGAGCACCTGCTACAAATTTCTTTTGCCACAGGTGTTTTGCAAAGGCTGCAGAGAGTGGTTCATTGAGCAATGCATTGGCTAATGCTTTTGTATCATCATCGGCAGCAGATTGACTAATTGTCCATTTATAGAGTGTTTCAATAGCTTTGGTTTCTGTATCGGGAAGATAGGCGGGAGGAATACCCAATAAATAACCAATATATTTCCATAGGTGCAGCACTCCTTTTATTTCTTTCTCTGTTGGTATAAGGCCAACCCTTTTTAGGCCTTCCATAAACACTAAGGAGAAGCCTAAATTAGTAGCCACCATATCGCATTGGTTAAGGGGTATTCCCCATTGTTCATTGCTCCAATCCGACATTTTTTGTATTGAAGTTCTGGCATAGGCATGCATCAAGCGGACTTTTATGGCACTATTAAAACCGATAGCATGAAGGTCCATTGCATTTTCTCCGGTAACGTTTACCCAGAAATCAATCGTCTCTGCCATTCGCTTGGCAGCGCCCTTTTTTAAAGCTTGGGTATAGATGAGCGGCTTATTGATAGCCGATGATTCATAACCACCCATTAAACAATAATCTCGCAAAACAATAAGTGCCATTGTGCCTGCTCTGCGGCAAAAGCAGGAACCTATTGCAAGTAGATCTTTATCTAACCAATCGGGAACAGTTTCTGCTTGTTTAAATAACAATGCAACAGATTCAGGAACATCATTAATAGAATGAAGCCCTTTAGTAAGGGCTTCATTTATTAATTCACTTGCTTTATGGAATCCTATTTTTTCAAAGACTTCTCTAATAACTCTGTCTGCCGGCTCATCGCATTCCATTAACCAGGCAGCATTCTGTTCAATGCTTTTTTTGTCGGGTACCTTGTCAAGTTTTCTTAGCATTCTCCTACCTGCACCATAGTTCCAGTAGTGCGAAAATCCGGGTGAAGGGTAGGTGAACCTTTTAGGCAGCATACTATCTTTCAGCAATTGCCTTTATCTGCTTTAAAAAATCTGTCATACCACCTTGCGAATGCTTTTGGCCTTCTTCGTTAGCAAACCCGCTTTGGCTCCAGGTAAAGTGGGTGTGTTTACCATCTTTCGATTCCAGATCGTAAGTTACTATCGAATAGTTTTCAGGTTTATCTTCTAACCCTGAAAAAGCACTCCAGTAAGCGTAACTGATACGCTTGTGATTAATATTCTCCTTTACCAGGCCTTTATCTTTATACTTATGTCCCTGATACTCTCCCTGGAAAATTATTTCACTTCCTACTTTCCAATCAGTAATGGTTTCGGTGCCGAACAGGTATTCTTTAATAAGTACAGGATCTGTCAATACCTTCCAAACCTTTTCAGGGCCTGCATTTATTTTAACTGTTTCTGATGCTTTCAGGTCGTGTCTCATAATTTAATTTTCAAATTTTTCTTCGTATGCTTTAATATGGTGTGGGAATTCTTCTTTGTAAATAGCTTCAGGAATACCAATAATATTCAGGCGAAATCCATCTGAGTCCATCCCTTCAATATAGCAGCCAATGCTTTTTATTTCTAAACCAGTTTCATTAACTACTTTAAGTTTTGGAATCGTTTCTGTATTTATCAATTTATCTTCAGGATACTCGACAGTCTTTACACCATTATTTTTACAATACACGCTAAAGTAATCATAGGTCAGTGGCTTTTCATGAAAATCGATGTCTCCAAAAACAACTCCCATAGGAGGGTCACCGTATTCAAGTTTTGATGTGCCTATTTTATTGCCATCTAATAATATGGTGTAAACCTTAGCCATTGCTCATTAATTGATAGAACTAATATACAAAATCCCCTAACAGTGCTCGGTATTAATGTTCGTCAGCACTTGGTCCGTAGGTGGCAGGTATAGGCACATTCAATAAGCGTAAAAATACTCCCATTTGTGCACGGTGATGCGTGGTTTGGTTAAAGGTCATGCGTATTACTTCGCCTTTAGGTGCTTCGTAATAAATGTCTTTTCCGCTACGCATGGTCCAGTTCCTGGTCATAATATCATCTTTTGCGCTTTCAAGGTCTGACTTAGCTTTTGCATAAGCCTTTTCGAAGATAGCCAATACTTCCTTGTTGTTCTTTACTTCTTTAGGAGCATAAGGTATCTTTTCAAAATCAAGCTCGTCGGCAGTTATAGCAGTGCTTACCCATTCAGGTAATTCTGCAATATGGCAGGCTAATTGTTTAACGCTCATGCTTTTTTCGTGTGGCTTCCAGTCATACTTGTCTTCCGGAATGCGAGATAACATTTTGCGCGTGATTTCGGCTTCTTGTGCCATTTCTTTAAGGAACATTTCTGTCATTTTCATAATTTCATTTTTTAGTTTTATACTGCAAACTAACTACCACTTAGTGACAGCCCTATGTCAGCAGCAAAAAAATTATTTCAATTTTTTAGAAATAGCTATGCTAATCTTCTTTATAGCGGCCTTTAATTCTGGCGGGCTAATAATTTCTGCACTATCGCCAAACATCATATACCAACGGGCAAATCCTTCTATAGATGGAGCAAGGAAAGTCATTTCTATACCATTCTTTAATTCTTTTTGAGAAACAAAGCCATTGTAATATTTCTGATCGCCAAAATGCTTCATTATCTTTTTATCTACCCGCATTAGAACTTTGTGGATAAGCTCGTCTTTAGTTATTCGTTGAATAAATGAGTTTAATGATGGGTGTTCCTTTTCAAAAGATTGATTGGTTCTGGTTAAGCCTGATATTCTGTCTATCCTGAAGTTTCGATAATCTTTACGCAAATGGCAATAAGCAACCAAGTGCCAGTAAAGGCGCATGTAAAATATACCAACAGGCTCTACGTTGCGTTTTGTTTTCTCCTGGCTATGGTTTGCAAAATAGTCGATGCTAAGTATGTTTTTTTCTGAAATGCTTTTTAAAATAACAGGTATCCTGCCCGATTGTAATTTTTCAGTTGGCACATATGGACTATCTATAACCTCAATATGTTTATCGAGTGTTTCAAGATAATCCTTCTCCGTTGCTTTTAATACCGCCTTTATTTTATACATGGCCGATTTATAACTTTCATCAGTCGATTCATCAGTAAGTTTCTCTATCAGTTTTTCGGCAGTGAGAAACGCAGTGGCTTCTTCTTTAGTAAACATTACAGGCGGTAATCGGTATCCATCCATAATAGAATAACCGACACCTGCCTCGCCTGTTAAGGGAATACCACCTTCTTCTAATGTTCGTATATCTCGGTAAACAGTCCGTAAGCTAACGTTGAATCGTTCAGCAATTTCTTGTGCGGTAACTACCCGTTTCGATTGCAGTTGTATTAAAATGGCGGTAAGCCTGTCTAAACGATTCATTTTTCAATCACCAGATAAAAGGCATGAGCCTGTATTTTACTTTTTTCTTGTAGTCTGTATATCCTTCCAGTTCTTTTTCAAGCAATTTTTCTTCGCCTACCGAACGAATTGCTAAAAGCAATACCAATAAAAACCCAATTAGTAAGCCATATACAGAACCCAGTAACAGGGGAGTTCCCATAAAGAGCATGGTGGCAGCAAAATACATAGGATGCCTGACAAAACTATAAACACCCGTAGTAATTACTTTTTGTTTCCGTTCTTCCTGTATTCTTACTAAAGGCGATAAAAAATCATTATCAGCAAAAGACCTTAAAAAGAAGAAGAAAGAGAGAACAAGGCAAATACATCCGGCAATTTTGACGGGTAGTGGGAAGGGTCCGCTCCATCTAAATCTTTTTGCATCTAATGGCATAATCGCTATCCAAATAAAAAAACCTAAAGCCAGGCCATATACCACATATTTGTCCCAGCCTTGCTGGTTACCCGTTCCGGGCTTCCTGTATCTTTCAGCCAACAAGCCGGGGTTCTTTAGAAATAAATATAGAATTGTTGTAAAGCAAAGTGCAATGAACCAAATAGTAAATATCCAACCTTCAGGCCAAAACCAATCACCAGAAAGGAATAAAATTAGCGCAGGGTACACTAAAATGTAAAGAAATGTGAAAATGATTTTTCCTATGCCCACTTAATTCAGTTTTTTATAAACGGTTCCAATATAATCTACAAAGTCTGGTTCTAGTCCTTGTTGCCTAATAATGGTTTGTATTTGTGCCCGATGATGTATAGAGTGGTAATTGAGTTGCAATGCAATATCTTGTGGCTTCGCGGTCCATTTACCACCATCGGTTCCTGTATAAATTACATATTGAGAAATTTCATCATCTGTTTTGTCTGAAAGGTAGTCTATCCATATTTTCAGGCTTTTATCCCATTCAATGACCCAATTATCAATAGAGTATGAAGGATCCCACCAACTCATTTTGCCTTCGCTAGGGTCATTTTCTATTCTCGCCATCCACTTATATTGGCAATTTACCAGGTGATTCATGAATTTCATGGCTTGCTCCTTATCATTAAGCAATCTTATTTTCTCAAGCACCTTTTTATTAGCATAGCTATTATAGTTAAAGGTATCGATAAGGTATTTTCTCATTTCCATATTTATCATCATTTAGTTCTGGCGAAATAAAATTACTCAAACTTTTAGTGCAAGAAAATTATTTTTAATTAACTTGTTATCAGCATGTTGTGAGGATATTTTTGTTTCGCTAAATCCAAAACATCAGGTGCTTCCGTAAATGATAGCAGTAATAAATCAACTAAAAACCTAAAATGAAAACACTAAAAAAATTATCTCTTAGTCTGCTAGCCGTTACAGCTTTAACAGTCGGCAACGTAAATGCACAAGAAAAAACTGTAATGGTTGGTGGCGCAGCAATGTATCCTTCAAAAAACATTATTGAAAATGCAGTTAATTCAAAAGATCACACAACGCTGGTAGCGGCAGTTAAGGCAGCAGGCCTGGTTGAAACTCTTGAAGGCGCTGGGCCTTTTACAGTATTTGCACCAACCAATGAAGCGTTTGCAAAGTTGCCTGCCGGTACGGTAGATAATTTAGTGAAGCCGGAGAATAAGGCTACACTAACAGCTATACTAACCTACCATGTTGTTGCAGGTAAAATTGATGCAAAGGAGCTTATGCAGAAAATTAAGGAAGGTCATGGTAAAGCAACTTTAAAAACAGTGCAGGGTGGAACTTTAACTTTTACCATGAAAGGTAAAAACATAATGCTAACTGATGAGAAGGGCAATATGGCAATGATCACTATTGCTGATGTTTACCAATCAAATGGAGTTATTCACGTTATTGACACTGTACTTATGCCTAAATAAGGCTTACAGATAAGAATGTTAAATAAAGGCCCTGCACAAACAGGGCCTTTGTTGTTTTAAGTCCCATAATACAAAACAGTACCTTATATTTGGGAAATGGGCGATATAAACAGCATATTAATTACACTTAGCGGGTTAGTAATACTTTCTTACTTATTCAATATACTTTCGAAGTATGTAAAAATACCTTCAGTTATTTTACTGCTTGCTACAGGTGTAAGCTTAAAATTTATAAGCGACAAATTTGGATTGCAACCGCCAAGTGGCATTCCTTTTTTTCTGAGCTTTTTTGGAGAAGTCGGTTTAATTATGATCGTGCTGGAAGGTTCGCTCGATCTGGAAGTAACACGAAGCAAGCTCCCTATGATAGGCAGGTCGTTGCTCTCTGCAATTCTAATAATGGCCGGCACCTGCGGACTTATATACCTTTTGCTGCATGGGTACCTGGGCATACCTGTGAAACAGGCATTTGTATATTCCATACCTATGGCGGTAATAAGCAGTGCCATTGCAATTCCTTCTGTAAAAGGATTATCCGATCATAAAAAGGAATTTATAGTATATGAATCAACATTTTCTGATATAATTGGAATTATGGTGTTCGGGTTTGGAATACTTGATAATGCAATGTCGTCCGAATCTTTCGTTACTTTTTTCCTCAACTTTTTATATATCATTTTAATTTCATTGGTAGGATCGGCAATACTTGTGTTTATGTTGAACAGGCTTACTTCTACCATAAAATCCTTTTTAATATTCGCAATTCTTATTTTAATTTATGCGGTTGCTAAAACCTTCCATCTTCCTGCATTACTGTTGGTTCTTACATTCGGCGTGGCTCTTAATAATAACAGGCGTTACATTAAAGGAAAGCTGGCTAAAACCTTGCATCTCGAGAAAATGTCATCGGTAACTAATGAGGTTAAACTCTTTACCGCGGAATGTTCTTTCCTGGTGCGGACATTTTTCTTTGTATTATTCGGCTATAGTATGAATATAGGTTCGCTTATTGAACCACAGGTAATAATTACAGGTTCAGCTATTATAATCTGCGTACTTTTTGCCCGGTACATTTTCCTGCGCTTTATTTCTAAGGTAAATGTTATACCGGAAGTTTTTATTGCACCAAGAGGTTTAGTTACTGTTGTTTTGTTTTATAGCATCCCCGCTCAATATGTATCGTCTTTATTTAATGTAGGTATATTGTATTATGTAATTATAGTATCGAGTGTAATAATGATGCTTGGCTTAATGTTTACCAAAACTGAGTATTCTGAATTAGACCCACTTGTTGCTGGTGGTGAGGTTCCCTTAAAGTAGGGGTGATTAAATAAAATTAAGCAGATACCCTAGTAGGGCTCCGCCTAATATAATCCATGCGCTGTTTAGCTTCCTGAATAAAACTACTATAACGCAGGCTGTCACTGCAATTACTATTGCGCGCCAATCGGTTATAGAGTTTTTACCCAGATCGTAGCATACAGAAAGTATTATGGCTATAGACGCAATATTCACCGCATCGAGGAATGAGGAGAATAGTTTGGAGTTACGTAGTTTCAATATAAGATTACCGAGTAAGGCAATAAATAAAAACGCAGGTAGGAAAATGGCAATGGTACCTAGTATGGCGCCCTGTAGCCCGCTTATTTGGTAACCTACAAAAGTTACTGATGAAAATACCGGCCCTGGCGTAAACTGACCAACGACAATGGCATCAAGTAATTGTTGATGTGTTAAGAAACCGGTTTGTACAAACTCACTATCGAGAAAAGCGAACAATACATAACCACTTCCGTAAAGTATGGCACCAATTTTTAAAAAGGTAAAGAACAAACGAGTATTGGTAAGTGAAATAACACTGGAAGTGGGGATTTGCAATAATGTAAGTGGAAGGATACATACGGTTGTACCTTTGTTTTTTATTGCAGTTAAAGCTAAAGCCATAAAACCTGAGCCAAACAAAATGTAGAGTTGATTAAACCCGAATAAGCAGAGAATAAGTGCTGCAATACCAATTATAGCCAGCTCAATTGACTTTAATGATTTTTTTGCCAGCGGATAAAGTGCACTAATAATTACTACAATAATGGCTGGCTTTATACCATATATATATTGCTGCAGGTTGGGTGATGTGCCGTATAATTTGTAAAGCCAGGCAATAATGCCTGTTATTACAACAGCGGGAAGTATGAAGCATAAGCCCGCAACTAATAAACCTTTCCACCCTGCTCGTTGCTTACCAATTAAAATGGCTAATTCGGTGCTGGTTGGCCCGGGTACAAGGCTTGCGGCGCCGGTTAAATCAAGAAATTGCTCTTCTGTAAACCATTGTAGTCTCTCAACGGTTTCTCTGCGCAGCATTGCAATATGAACTGCTGGCCCACCAAAGGCAGTAAAGCCAAGCTTTAAGAATAAACGAAAAAGATCTTTAATGGTGCCAGGCCAAGTATTCATCGGGATTTGAAGATAATGAATATTTAAGAACCATTCTTTTTAAGCTAAAATAAAAATCCCGACCGTATGGTCGGGATTTAAGTATCCCTATGTTGAATCATGTTAGGTATTTATTGTTGCCCCCTATAGCTGGCAGTTTTATTTTCCTTTTACGAACACAAACTTATCATCGGCTGACCATATGTAGCTTTTATTACCCAATTGTGTGCTTGCATAACCCAGTTTGTATGATTTTCCATGGTCCTTTGATTTAAGGCAGAATACAAATGCTTCTTCTTTTTTAAGCGAAATACCCATGAATTTATGCTTTTTGGGTGTTATTTCCTGCATTCCAATAAATATAGGCTCAGTAGTTGGCATGTTATGCAGTTTTACGCATTGAGAAAGCAGGTAAAGTTCTGGACCGGCTTGTGCAGGACATGGCTGATAACCATGGCTTATGGCGCTATCAAGTAATTCATCCCATTGAACATCAGCCAGATTTTGAAGGCCAAGGTCAGCCGCCGATACTACCACTAGGTTTAAATTTTGAGTGCTATCGTAAGGAATAGAGGCAGCCAACGAATCCACAGTGTTTTTTAACGGGGTTTCGCCTAATTCAGCTGCATAAAATGCATTTGGTGAATAAAGCAGGCATTTAATGTTTAATGTATCTCTTTTAGCCCCATTGTTCCTGTTGTTGTTTGTTGCAAATAAATTGCCGGCGGTCAAACTTCCAGCTACCAGTAATATTAAGATTGAATTTTTCATGACGTTTTGTTTTAGTTGTTGTTGAATTACGATACAAAACTATATCGGTATCGGGCCTTATGCTTTGTGTATGCAATGAATAAGGCACTATAGGTAATGAATGCAAGAAATTATGTAATGAACCTTTGGTGTTTCTAAAAAAGGTGCTTTGGCAGGTATTTCTATAAAGGAGGACTTAAGTCTTATCTATAGGATAGTGCAAGCAAAAAATAGCCATTTTAAAAAGGGAGGTATATATATAGTTATAATAACTACTTATATAATAATGTTTGTCGGAGCCTTGTATTAATCGCTTTGAAAATTCATTACAGAGTTTCATATGTTCATTACAAATGTGGCTACTTCTCGTTACATAGCTACCCCGCTACCCCCTGTTACGGCTGTATGTTTGCTTCATAAACTAATTAAAACAAAATATCATGAAAACGAACTTCCAAACAAAAACAGCAAGCAGCCTAAAGGTTAAATTAATGACAGTACTGGTATGTGCAGTTACTTTTGCAGGTGCACAACAAGTAAACACCTTAGCAGGTACAACAAATGCAGGCTCAAATGATGGAGTAAGCACTTCGGCAAGTTTTAATAACCCATTTGGAGTTGCTACTGATGGACAAGGTAATTTGTATATTGCAGATGCCGGTAATAACGAAATACGTAAAATATCAATAGAAACAGGAGCGGTTACTACCGTTGCAGGTTCAACAGAAGCAGGTTCAGCTAACGGAACAGATACTGCTGCAAGGTTTAACTATCCTACGAGCATTACTTGTGATGCACAAGGCAACTTATATGTGGCAGACTCTTATAACAATCAAATCAGAAAGATAGTTCTTGCAACCGGCGCAGTTACTACACTTGCAGGTTCAGGAAAGGATGGAGGTTCTGATGGAGTTGGAACTGCTGCCAGCTTTTACCACCCATGCGGTATTACTTGTGATGCACAAGGCAACCTGTATGTTGCCGGCGGGCTTAACTCAGCAATAAGAAAGATAGTTGTTGCAACTGGTGCTGTAACCACCATAGCCGGTTCTAGTTGCACAGGTTCAGCTGATGGTAAGGGGGCAGCTGCAAGTTTTAACTACCCTTCGGGAGTAACTACAGATGGCGAGGGCAATTTGTATGTTGTGGACGAAGGCAATAACGAAATACGTAAAATAGTTCTTGCAACCGGAATGGTGTCTACAGTTGCCGGTTCTACTTCATGGGGTTCTACAAATGGTATTGGTGCTTCTGCAAAATTTGACGCTCCTTATGGTATAACAGCTGATGGTAATGGTGATTTGTTTGTGGCAGATGGAGACAATAACCAAATACGTAAAATTGTAATTGCAACCGGAACGGTAAGCACTTTAGCAGGCTCAAGGAGTGAAGGTGCAAATAATGGTACTGGCTCTTCAGGAACCTTCAATAATCCAAGAGGGATCGCATCTGATATAAGTGGTAACCTATATGTTGCAGACTTCGGCAACAACGAAATAAGAGTTATTGGTAATTTGTTCACTAGTGTAAATAATGTTACTGCAACAACTTCTGTATCAGTATATCCTAATCCTGCTCGCCAAAACATTAACATTAGCTTTAACTTACAAAACAGTTCGGAACATGCAACAGTAAGAATTATAGATATGACTGGTAAAGAAGTAATGAGCTTTGCAACCGAAGTTGCTAATGATCAAGCTACTACCGTTGATATTAAC
This sequence comes from Bacteroidota bacterium, assembly GCA_013285655.1. Classification (GTDB taxonomy): domain Bacteria; phylum Bacteroidota; class Bacteroidia; order JABEUT01; family JABEUT01; genus JABEUT01. Next base: position 13,328 of record JABDHI010000023.1, on the reverse strand, counting down.
TCTTTAACTCCTGGTGTATATTTTGCACAAGCTATCATGAACGATAATTGTACTCAAATTGCTAGATTCATCAAAGAATAGTTTTAACGATACGATATCTTTGTTTTAATTAGTTGTTTAACATAGATAGAAAAAATGCCCGGCATACCGGGCATTTTTGTTTTATACCAATAGACTATAAGATATTACAAATAAACTACTCATAATTATTCTGATTTTGAGCACGTAAGTATACTTTGTGATTCTTATAAGGCACATTAATACTAGGTATTTATACGGATAACTGATTTTGAAAATTAGGTATTTATACGGATTTCTTTTCTCCTTTTAGTAATGTAATTTTGGTTTTAGTAATTACGTTGGATGAACGTAATGATTAGAGGGGATTTTTACTTATCTAATGTATTTATGATTGCAGAACAAGATATAGTGTACGTTAACCAAACCCCGATAAGAATTATGAGTATAAAAATACTAATGTTGGAAGATTTTGTAGAAGATGCCGATCTTATTGAGAGACAACTCACCAGAGATAAGATGCGCTTTATAAGTCATCGTGTAGATACACGTGATGAATTCACGAATGCAGTTAAACAATTCAAGCCAGATGTAATTCTATCTGACCATTCCTTACCGCAATTTAATTCGCTTGCAGCCCTCAAAATTGCTAAAGAAGAGATGCCTAACGTGCCATTTATTCTTGTCACAGGTTCAGTATCAGAAGAGTTTGCCGTGTCGTGTATGAAAGCAGGTGCTGATGATTATATATTAAAAAATAATCTATCGCGTTTGCCGGCGGCTATAGAAACCAGTATACAGAAAAGGAAACTGGAGGAAGAGAATATAATTATTAAGCGACTGAATGCGGAAATAGAAAAGAAAAACAATGAACTTGATTACTTAAATCAGGAGAAGGACAGGTTCATGGGTATTGTATCACATGACTTACAAAACTATGTTGCTTCAATGGGACATATAGTCGATTCAATAAAGACTTCTGTTTCGGGTATTAGTAACAAGCGAGATTCGCAGATAAACCGCCTAGACAGAACTGTTGTACATATGCGTACTCTTATATCTGATTTTTTAACGGTAAACCGTATTCAATCAGGCATTATTAATCCGCTTTATAATTTGGTGAATGTAGGTAACCTAGTACAGGATATTGTTGATAGGTACGAAGATGCGGCTATACGGAAAAACATAAAGGTTACATATTCAAATAAATGTAAGGACACTTTTTTCAGGACGGATGTAAGTTATTTTTCCATTATTACAGATAACCTTATATCTAATGCAATTAAGTATACAAACCCCGGCAAAGGCATAAAGGTTGAGATAGCGAAGAAGGATAGAAAGTATATTTTAAAAGTAAAGGACGAAGGCCAGGGTATACCTAAAGAAGATATACAAAAGATGTATGGAAGGTTTCAGAAACTTAGTCCAAAACCAACTAACAACGAGCCAAGTAATGGTCTTGGTCTTTCTATTGTTAAAGATTTGGTTGCGGCACTTAAAGGAAGTATTGATTGCAAGAGCGAAGTAGGCAAAGGGACCACGTTTACTGTTACTTTTTAGTTGATGTATGAAGGAAAAGAGACCACCTCTTAAAAAGAAAATTGATGCAAAGAAGAAAATTGTCAGCAAACCAGTTTCTGAGCTGGTAGACTTTCAAAGACTCTTTGAGTCGGTGCAAGGTTTATATCTTGTTTTATTACCTGATGAAAATTTCACCATTGTAGCTGTAAGCGATAATTATACTAAAGCCACATTAACAAAACGTGAAGAAATAACGGGGAAAGGAATCTTTGACGTTTTCCCTGATAACCCGAATGATACAACAGCTGATGGAGTGTCCAACCTTCGCAGCTCGTTAAACTACGTATTAAAAAATAAGAGAAAGCACGCCATGGCTGTGCAGAAGTATGATATACAAAAGCCTGCTAAGGATGGAGGTGGTTGGGAAGTGAAGTACTGGGATCCTATTAATACCCCTGTATTAGATAAAGATGGTAAAATAATTTATATAATTCATTGTGTAAAAGATATAACCGAAGGTATTGAAGCTAAGGAACGCGAAGCTACTCAAATCAAGCGCAATAAAGCATTAGAAGCTTCGGAAAAAGAATATGTGCAGAAATTAATTGAAAGTGAGGAGAGATTCAGGCTCCTTACCCAAAGCGTTAAAGACTACGCTATTTTTATGATCGATAAGAAAGGTATTGTAATTAGCTGGAATAAAGGAGCTGAACGAATAAAAGGATATAAGGAAAATGAAATAATTGGAAAATCAGCATCAATATTTTATTTAGATAAAGAAAGAGAAGAAGGAGTTTTATTGAAAAACCTGAAGACCGCATTGGAAGAAGGTAGTTGCGAGGTTGAGGGATGGCGCATACGTAAAGACAGGTCGGTGTTTTGGGCGAATGTAATTTACACCCCTGTTTTTGATGATGATGGAAAGCATACAGGTTTTTCAAAAATTACAAGAGATCTTACCGCACGGAAAAAATTCGAAGAAGAAATAAAAAGATCCAATGAATTTCTTGATTCAGTGTTGGAAAATATTCCTAACATGGTGTTTGTTAAGGATGCCCGTACGCTTAAATTCGTAAGATTTAATAGATCAGGGGAAGAGTTATTGGGGCTTTCCCGCAAAGAGTTAATAGGTAAGAGCGACCATGATTTTTTCCCAGAAGAACAAGCCAATAAATTTATACTAAAGGATAAGGAAGTATTGCAAGGTAATAAAGTATTTGATATAGCCGAAGAAGTTATAACAACAAAAGAAGGGCAACGTTGGTTACATACACGAAAGATACCAATTAAAGATGCAGCCGGAATGCCCTTGTATCTTTTAGGTATAAGTGAAGACATAACAGAAAAGAGGGTAGTAGATGAGCAGATAAAGCAACTTAATTACGACCTAACCCGAAGTGTTGGAGAAATGGAGTTGGCCAATAAAGAACTCGAATCGTTTAGTTATTCGGTATCGCACGATCTGAGGGCGCCATTAAGGGCAATAAGGGGATACACCAAAATATTAATGGAAGATTATGCCGCCAATCTGGCAGAAGATGCCCAGAAGATGATGGGTTCTGTTGCATCTAACGCAGAACGAATGAGCCAATTGATTGACGACTTGCTGGCCTTTTCGCGTATGGGAAAAAAGGAAATGAACATAACCACAACCGATATGAATATTGTTGCTAAATCAGCACTTAAAACGGTGCAATTTGCCAACGGTAATCAATTAAAAGCAAAAGTCAAGATAAATAACCTGATGCCGGCAATGGCTGATAGTTCGTTAATAGAAAATGTGTTTACAAACCTTATTGGTAATGCAGTAAAATATTCAGGTAAAATAGAAGACCCGGTAATTGTTATAGACTCATATAAAAACGATAACGAAACGGTTTATAGTATTAAGGATAACGGAGTTGGTTTTGATATGAAGTATTATAATAAACTTTTTGGTGTGTTTCAGCGGCTGCATAGCACTACCGAATTTGAAGGGACCGGCGTGGGCCTGGCCCTGGTAAAGCGTATTATTACCCGACATGGAGGAAGGGTATGGGCGGAGGCTGAACCCGGTAATGGTGCCACTTTTTACATAGCGTTACAACCTGTTAATTAATCAGCAATATATAAACTCCGAATATGAAAATGAATGATGCTGTTGAAATTATCCTGGTAGAGGATAACCCGGATGACGCCGCTTTGGCCATCAGAACCCTTAAGAAGCAAAATCTGGCTAATAATTTAGTGCATTTGCAAGATGGTGCAGAGGCGCTGGATTTTGTTTTTGCTGAAGGCGTGTATAAAGGCCGGGACATTAACAATGCACCAAAGGTTATATTACTCGATTTGAAAATGCCTAAAATAAACGGCATAGAGGTACTGGAAAGACTGAAATCGGATGAACGCACGAAGCACATACCTGTTGTGGTACTAACATCTTCTGCGGAAGATCCGGATATTAAAACCTGTTACCGACTGGGCGTAAACAGTTATATCGTTAAGCCATTGGGTTTCGATGCATTTACGCATAAAGTATCTGAGCTGGGGCTTTACTGGCTGGTACTTAATGAACTACCTAAAAAAGATTAAACATTAAAAAATATTTGCATAACGTAAAACTACCCCGATGTTAAAAAAACTAAGAGCCGTTGCAGTAGATGACAACGAAACCATTCTTTCTACTTTAGAACAGATGTGCAAAGAATCTGCCGTTGTAGAATTAGTAAAAACATTTTCCAACCCTAAAGAGTTCCTGGAGCATGCTCCCATGATAGAATTTGACCTTTGCCTGCTCGATATTGAAATGCCACAGATGGAAGGAACCACATTGGCACAGGTTATAAGTAATAAGCCAATAATATTTATAAGCGGTGCTGATCAAAAATACAGAGATGCTCTTAATTTATCGCCGGTAGATATTGTGCCTAAGCCGATACTGAAGGACAGGTTATACAAGGCTTTTGAAAAGGCCTTTAATATGTTTGCTGAAAAGAAAGAATACGAACTTTTTAATGTAGCTGAGTCTAGTAAAAAGGTTAAAATTCGCCTGCAGGATATTATGCTTATTACTACTGATGATGTTGACCCGCGCCATAAACAGGCATGGCTTAAAACCGGAGAAACATATACACTTATGAATTGCAAAATAGAGCACCTCACGGCGAATTCAGCAACGCTAGTGCAGGTGAACAGAGCTGAAGCAGTTTCATTGGAAGCCGTGCATGAAGTAGAGCATGATTTGATTACCCTTAAAGGAATAAAAGCAGAGAACGGTAAGCCTAAACAAATAACCCTGGGAGCTGCTTTTAAGAAAAAATTTAAAGAACGTATGTTTTATAGTTAAGATGGATATAGCATTACCAGGAGGCCTTAAAATACTTGTACTTGAAGATGATAAAGACGATGTAGAGCTTATTAAGAGAGCTTTGTATAAATCGAATTTTTCATTCAATATAACGCACGCCGAAAATAAGGAGCAATTTATGCGTGGCTTGTCTTCTTTTGCTCCCGATATTATTTTGTCCGATCATAGTCTTCCTCAATTCGATTCTTTAACGGCCTTGCAAATTGTAAAGGACTCTTATCCGGATATACCCTTTGTTTTGGTTACAGGTTCCGTTTCTGAAGAATTTGCTGTAAGATGTATAAAAAATGGGGCAGAGGATTATGTGCTAAAGGGTAATCTAATAAGGTTGCCATCAATTATTGAAAGCGCAATTAATAAGAAAGACCTGAAAGCAGAGAACAGCATAGTGAAAAACCTTAACGAAAGGCTTAGAAATGCAAACGAAATAATAGCCCAGAAGAACAAGGACATAACCGATAGTATAACCTACGCCCGCAGGATACAAAGAGCCATAATGCCTGATATCAGGCTACTCAATAAGCATTTTCCTGAGTCATTTGTGTTATATCGCCCAAAGGATATTATTAGTGGCGATTTTTATTGGTTTGAAGAGTATAAGGATAAGTTCATAATTGCGGTAGGCGATTGCACAGGACATGGCGTACCGGGTTCTTTACTTTCTATGATAGGATACCATTTGCTTAAGAATACGGTTTACTTAAAAAACATAGCTGACCCTGCAGGTATATTGAACGAAATGAATAGGGCCTTTAGGGAGATATTTGACCTTGGAAAGCATACTGAAGAGATACACGATGGAATGGATATAATTATTTGTTCTATTGATAAAGCAAACTCCAACCTTACATTTTCGAGTGCAAGGCGCCCTATTTATTATACCCGGAATAAAGTGCTGACAGAAATTAAGGGCTCGCCTCAACCTATTGGCGGAGGGCATTATGAAGGGAAGCCCTACAAGAATGAAACGATTAAAGTAGAAAAGGGTGATAAATTCTACTTATGCACCGATGGTTATGCCGATCAGTTTGGCGGAAAACACGGCAAAAAATTTAAAACTACGGGGTTTAAGGACCTTTTAACACAACTTTGCGATGAGAGAATGGCCGTCAATAAAAAAACGCTGCACGACAATTTAGAGAAGTGGAGGCAGAATGAAGAACAAACGGATGATATACTTGTGGTGGGTATTGAAATAAGTTAGGCCTAAACTTATATTCTAATTCATAACCTTGTTTTCGGGGTTCATTACATAACTACATAGCTGTCATTACATTCACATAAATTTTCCTTTAAACGCACTGTAGTTTTACATCATAATCATTAAAAAACATGCATTATGAAAACTACTATGATCGTATTATTATTACTTGTTGGCATTGTCGGCCTCAGTTCGTGTAATGAACAAAGAAGCCTGGTTAGGAAATTGCATAAAGATGCAGCCGAAAGACTTTATTAAAGGAAAACATGTTAACTTTTTTCCTTTTTATTTCGGTAAAGAAGCTTATTCAAAGGGTTAAATACCATTACATCAGTATTATATTTCTTTGAATACTTGCTTACAAACCATGATGGGCCTTGAAGCTGTATTGTGGTTTTGGGTTTAGTTGACGGGTCTTTTGCTTGCATATACAGGGGGTTAGCAAAAATTAAATCTATTTACTATATCCATATAAAAATCTTTAAGCCAATTCTTATTTCGTATTGGGTCAGCCTTTATTATTTTACGAATTTTGTGGCTGTAGTAAGTTTCTACATGAAAATCATACAGCAAGAATAAGCGCGCTTCCAGGTTATTGTTAATTTTCTTTTTTATCAGAAACACCCCCTCGCTATTCAAAATTGCTATTCGTGAAGTTAAGTTGAATCTGCAATACTCTTCCATTGTTAAAGTCATATGTGTAAATAACGGTTACCGGCACAAATCCAATCAATTTGTGCCGGACACCATGTTGTCTTGGTTACATTTTATTTAGTTGCTACTTCCATTACATTCATTGATGATAATACCTCAAGCGAATAATTGTCTCGTGCCTGCATATATGCTACTGTGTCAATAACCTTAGCTCCGTACTTCTGCTTTTCAATACTGGCCGAAAAGCCAAGATTTACAGCTTTTTTACCTAATTCCCTCGCCCTGATAATAAGCTGGTATAAGGCTTGCTTATAGCATTTGTACTTAGCTTGAAAAGAATAGTCAATTCCAATTATCATTGGATTGTACTTTTCATTAGTTACATAACTAAATACTACAACAACAGGTTTACGCTCCGCTCTTGTATCATAGTTTGATTTTAAAGTTAATGTCATTATCTCCCAGTTATTGTTGATAGCCATGTTCGTGAATAATTTATATGGCAGATCAAAAGTATTCAGCAAAAGGCTTTTTGACTTTACGTTCATATACAAATCATACCAATGTTTTATTTCAAGTTGAGAAGCATCATTTTTAACTATCCGCACTTCGTAGTTGTCCAGATATCTTATAACTTCTTGTCGAACATTTTTTCTGGCCCTTGTTGATAAGCCTTCCAAGAACTCTAGCTCATCCGACCATGTTAATGAATCAACGATATGATTGGTTGGCATACTTGTTTTAAAATAGCCATTGTCCATTAAAAAAGCATCCATTTCTTCATCACCTTGTTTTAAATCGCGCAGCAAGGTTGATGCGGCATTATACTTTTCTTGCAGTTGGGCTATTTTTTCAAGTAAAATATTCATGGCTTCTTTCCAATAAGGCGAAGTTCTGTCTATATACAAATGTTCTCCTTCAGTTAGCAACGAACCCATTGACACTATTTTAGAGGTTAAATAATACGGATCTTTTAACGCTTTTCGTTTCGATTCAACTTGTAACGATACCCCTTCAGGTGCCATCATATCATCCTTCCATATACTTGTGGTTAAAAAAGTAGCCAACACGGGTTTATTAAGGGCATCCTTTATTACTATGTAGTCAAACTCCCAATTGTTTTCAGGCTCGGTATTGTTGGTGAATGATTCTTCAAGAAATTTAATTCCATCCCAATTATAAGAGCCTCGGTTACCAAGTAAGTTATCCCACTCTTGTTTATTGATATTTGTTATAGAATTGGTTTCAAAGCTGTTTAACATAGATTTCTTTTCATCAGCCACAATAGCATTTTCTATTTTCTGTTCTATGGGCTCTTTCATTTTAAAAGCCTGGTATATTTTGCTTAAAGGAAAGTTCTCTTCTTTTAATGCTTCGGCATGATGATAAGCCAATGCACTTACCATGTTTTCTATTTGTTTAAATGTATGTAGTTTGGTAATTGTAAAACGTATGCCCGTGTTTTTAATTGGGACTCCCGGGAAAATACCAGCGTTAACATAGAACCCTTCACCAAGCATTCGGCTAATAATGTTGTACCCTATTTTAGGCAGGCTTGCCCCAATAAAGAAAATTGGCGTTTTTGATTCAGCAATAAGTGGCAGGTTAAACTTTTTAATAGCCATGTTAGTGAATTTTATATTCTCATTAAGTTGCTCTTGCAAGTCACCAATATTGCTTGTGAGGTGAATTTTTGCTGAAGCAATAGCAGCACCCAATCCTGAGGGTTGCATAGGGCCTGATGTAACCACTGTACTACCACAAGTTCTGAATTTGCGCGCCATTTCACGGGTAGGAAAAACAACTACGCCCCCACCGGTAGCAAAAGCCTTAGCCAGTGATGTTACAAGCACCATTCTTTCGTGAATAGGTTTTTGGCTAAGAGCGTATCCCTGGCCACGTTCTCCAAAGCAACTCATTCCGTGTGCATCATCCACATAATAATAAAGTTCAGGGTACTTATTCATTAGCTCATATATCTCATGTATGGGAGTAACATCGCCGTACATAGAATATACACCATCGGCCATGTACCATATGCGATTATGCTTTTGGCGGAGTTCTTTGATCCTGTCTTCAAGTATGTCCATACGGTTATGGCGAATAAGTTCAGTATAAACGCCTTTAGCTTTAACCAAATTCACAGCGGTATGAACCGAGTTGTGAACTTGATGGTCGAGTATAATAGCATCTTTATCATCAACCAAAACCGGTATAGCACCAATATGGCCAAGTGTTGATGTAGGTGTAACTACTGCGTAGGCATTAAATATTTTACAAAATAAAGCTTCCAGTTCTTCGTAATAAACCGGCGACATATATGCCCTTGAAGAAGAAAACTGTGTGCCATAATTATTAATGGCATCAATGGCACCTTTTTTGAGTCGTTCATCAAACTCTAGCCCGAGGTAACTGCATGACCCGAAGTTAATGATTTCTTTACCTATACTTTTATCAAGTATAAATTTATTGCCCATAAGTTGTTCATTTACAGTATTAAGATGCATAACGCCTTTTTTGGCGCCGTAGCTTAATACCTCATCGATAATGTCGATTTTCGGAGTTGTTTTTTTCATTTTTGGAGATTTGAAAGTGTTTATATTCTTTCTCCAAATCTATACAGACTGATAGCCAAAAACATCCGTATATATACCTAAAATAGGCACTTGTGTTTTGCAACATATACCTACGTATAAATACCTATTTTACTTGCAAAGCTTTACTTTCGCAAGAATAGTATTTATATTTGCAATTATGGAAGAATCTAAAAAAGATAGAGTTTTAGAAACTGAAGCTGCCCAGCTTGAAATTAAGAATGGAGTTATGTATGCAAGGTATAAACCTGGTATAGTAGTAACTTTAGAAATGGCGAAAGCGATGGTGAGAAGTAGAGTTGAATTTGCAGAGAATATTTCATACCCTGCTGTAGTATTTATCGATGGCCTAAAATCGATTTCAAAAGAAGCAAGAGACTACTTGGCCGAAGATGGCACTACCGGACTTATTGCAGGTGCTCTAGTAATGAAATCAGTTTATAACACATTTATCGGGAATTTTTTTCTGAAATTGACTAACCCGCCGTTCCCTAGCAAAATATTTACTGACGTAAATGCAGCCCTTGAATGGCTTGAGCAATATAAGCCAAAAGAGCATCAGGCTTCCCTTATTGTTTAAAATAAATTAAATGGAACCACGCCTTGAGGAGATAAACAAATTACTGATAAACTACTCACTTGGTGAATTTGATTACAAAATAGAGCCATCTGAGAAGTTTGATGAAATAGATGCTTTTATAAGCAACATAAATATGCTTGGCGAAGAGTTGAAGGCCTCAACTATATCGCGGAATTATTTCAACAATATATTCAATTCGGTTTCTGATATGTTATTTGTTTTAAATAACAGCGGAAAGATAAACAGTGCGAACCGGGCAGCTACTGAAAAGCTGGATTGCCCCGAACAGGAATTAAGAAATAATCACATTGATTTTATTACTACTAACAAGGGATACTTATTTAATTACATAAAAAGCGAGTTAAATAGAAAGGAAGATGTAATTACATTCGATAGCCAGATAAGGTCGGTTAGCGGAAAACATATGCCTGTTAACTGCACCTGCACGTATTTATATAATCCGCACAAAGAAAGAATAGGTTACCTGCTGATTGTAAGAGATCAATCACTTATTCGCAGCTACGAGCAATCGCTTATAGAATCGGAAAATAAGTATCGCAATATTTTCGAAAAATCGAGCGACTGCCTTTTTATTATTGATCTCCAGGGTAAAATGCTGGAAGTTAATGATGCCGGTAAACAATTATTCAAGATCTCTAAGATCACACCGAAGTCTAAAACTTTTTTTGACCTTATTTATGATGGGGAGGAACGGGAAAAATTTATGTTTGAATTGAACAGTAAAGAAATTTTAGTAGACTGTAAGCTGAAGATCAAGGGCATGAATAATACAGTTATTAATTGCCTTGTTTCTATTAGTAAAACATACAACCAGTTTGGCGATATAACTGGCTACCAAGGTATAGTTAAAGATATGTCGCAACAACGTGAGATTGAAAATATTTTGGTGCGCACAGTTTTAGATACCCAGGAAAAGGAAAGGAATAGGATAGCCAAAGACCTGCATGATAGCTTGGGGCAAAAATTATCAGGTATAAAATTCCATATTGAAGCATTGAAAGCAATGCAGAAAAATATAAACGACAAAAAATATGATACTATTTTAAACCGGTCGAATGATGCATTGAATGATGCAATGGACGAATTATCGAACATTAGTTTTAATATAATGCCAGGTACGTTACGAAGTTTTGGCCTGAGTTATGCGGTAAAGGAACTTTGTACTAAATTGAAATTGGGCACGAATGTAACGTTCGATCTTGCAATAGAAGAGCATTTCCCTGAAATTGATAAAGCGCTTGAGATCACCATATTCCGCATTATACAGGAGTTTATAAATAATAGTATTAAGCATGGCCAATCGAGCAAGGTTAATATTAAAATGAACACATCGTTTATACCTGGCAGCATATCAATAATATTGCAGGATAACGGTAACGGATTTGATATGACGGCAGTTGATCAATACAAAGGGATGGGTTTGAAAAACGCCAGATCGCGTGTTGAATCATACAATGGAACGCTGAGAATAGAAAGCATGCAAGGGGTAGGCACTAAATATGAAATACTTATACCGTATAATAAAATTGCAAATAAAGTAAAATGAAGACCCTTAAGATACTTTTGATAGATGACCATAAAATGATTCGTGATGGTATTAAATCTATGCTCGAATCGCAAGAGAATAAATATAAGTTTGTTGTTGACGAGGCAGCAGATGGTGAGGAAGGAATAGCCAAGGCCAAACTGAAGCCACACATTATTATTATGGATTACCAGTTGCCTAAACTAAGTGGCGCCGAAGCAGCAGCTATAATTTTAAATCAGAATTCTAAGGCTAAAATACTCGCCTTGTCTAATTACAACGAATATATGTATATAGATAAGATGGTAAAAACCGGTGTGAAGGGTTTCATATTGAAAAATATAGGTCCTGAAGAATTATTAAAGGCTATTGAAACGATTTTAAGTGGTAGTATTTATTATTCGAGCGATGTAGCTTTAAAGCTAATGGCCTTTGACAGTGACTCAACTCAAGGTAAAAAACTATCGAAAAAGAATAAGCTTACTCAACTGCTTTCTGAGAGAGAAATAGAAATATTGCGTTATATAACTGATGAATATACAAGTGATGCAATAGCCCATAGGTTAAACTTAAGTAAAAGGACTGTGGATTCCCATCGTCAGAACATAATGACCAAGCTTGATGTTAAAAGCGTTGCAGGCTTAATTAAGTATGCTATACCTTGGCTTCACCAGGCGTAAAAAGAAGAGATGTTGTTAGAAAAAAATAAAACCCCGCTAAAGCGGGGTTTTTATTTCTGCGGAGAGGGGGGGATTCGAACCCCCGGTACACTTTTGGGCGTACGACAGTTTAGCAAACTGCTCCTTTCGGCCACTCAGGCACCTCTCCAATTCCTAAAAATGGAACGCAAAAGTAAAAAAAAATCAGTCCCGTAGGCAGTTAGACTAAAAAGGGAGTGAATATTTAGCTATTTACCCTCGTTTTAGTTGAATTTAAAGAAGAAAAAGCAAACGGCAGCCCATCTTCGGTTAACCCCTTCAGCATGGCCTATAGTGCTATGGCTTTCATTTTCCACGGTGCCGTCATCATGCACATAACCTATAGTAGAGTGGCTCGAATTTTCAACTGTACCATCATCGTGCACATAGCCAATGGTGCTATGGCTTTCATTTTCAATAGTGCCATCATCACGTATATAGCCAATGGTTGAATGGCTTTCATTTTCAATTGTGCCATCGTTGCGGATGTAGCCGGCGGTAGAATGGCTCGAATTTTCAATAGTGCCGTTTGAATTTATAAAGCCAGTGGTACTATGGCTGCTATTTTCAATAGTTTGGGCATTTATAGCCAATGCCATAAGCATTCCGCCTAAAGTGAGTAAGGCTTTTTTCATGGTGAATTGTTTAAACCAAATGTATGCTTTATAGCTTGATAATGAGCATTAAATAAAATCGATGCCCAAATTCAGCATAATCGCTATTTTTGCACCCATATTAAAGACGCTTTGAAGATTACGAAAGAAGTTAAAACAGGAATTGTGGTAGTAGTGGCCCTGGCTATGTTGCTATATGGGCTTAATTTCCTTAAGGGCATTAATATATTTTCGCACAGTAAAAAAGTATATGCTGTATATAGCAGTGTGGAAGGCTTGTTGCCTTCGAACCCTGTACTGATAAATGGTTTCCATGTGGGGTTGGTACAAAATATAAAACTTGAGAATAATTCATCGGGCAAGGTATTGGTAACTCTGCTTATTACCGATAATGACGTTAAAATACCTAAAGGTACCATTGCACGTATTACAAGCGATTTTTTTGGCAATCGTGCAATACAGTTAGATATGAGTGGAGGAAGCGCTACTGAATTTATAAATGATAAAGATACCGTAGGTGCTGCCATGGAAACCTCATTAAAAGACCAGGTTAGTG
>JABDHI010000022.1 GCA_013285655.1 Bacteroidota bacterium | reverse complement strand
AAATGTCATTATTAAAAAGAAGGAATAAACACCAATGATATTGTAGGTTAATGCCTTTTCGAATTGCGTTGCAGGTTTAAATTTAAAGCAAAGTATAATGAGTATAACGCTTATCAGTGGCCCGAATACAAAAGGCTGTGCCGTTATGTATTGAAATGAATTTGAAATGTCGAAGCCTTCATCGGGGCGTTCGAATAATTGAAACCTAACTGTTGGGAAGTTGTTGCTGAATTGCCAAAATATGTGCGGAGATACAATTATTAGTGCGAGTATCGCGGTAACATACAAGTGCCATTTCTTAAGCAACTTAATGTTCGATAGTAAAGTGAAGCCTACTACTAATATGCCGTGGTACTTGCTTAGTAATAGTACCCCTATGTTTAAGCCAAGCAGTATGGTCGTGCTTATTTTTGGTTCTTCGGTATACCGCTTGTAGAGCAGAAAGAACAAAGCTGAAAAGAACAACAAAGGTGCATCAGGTATAGCAAGCATTCCGCCTATTTGCAAAAAGAAGCTTGAACTTACTATTACATAATACAGTTTTAGGTCCTTCGGTTTTATTAAGGATTCTATTATGAAAATAGAGGCTGTGCTGAATATAACAGGGAATAACCGAACGCCTAATTCATTATGAAAGATAGAGTACCCACACCTGATTAGAAAAGCAATGACAGGTGGGTGGTCGAAATAACCCCATGCCAGGTTGGTAGAGTAGTTCCAATAATAAGCTTCATCGCTGAACAGTTCGGTGTAGCGGGCCTGTATAACCAGCACAATAAACCATAGGGTATAGAACCCAAAACGCAGTTTATTGTCGTTGCTTTTATTTAGCTGAGTGGCTAATTCCATTCTAAATTAAAACGTTATACCCTCATAAATAGTATGAGGGTATAAGAGTAGTTATCCGTTCTTTATTGACTTACCTGCTATAGTTCGGAGCCTCGCTGGTAATGAATATATCGTGCGGATGGCTTTCGGTTACGCCTGCACCCGTAATGCGGATGAAACGTGCCTTCTGCAACTGACTTATATTCTTAGCACCGCAATACCCCATACCTGCCCGTAAACCACCAACTATCTGGTAAATTACTTCGGCCATGCTGCCTTTATAAGGTACACGTCCGGTAATACCTTCCGGTACAAGTTTCTTAATATCATCTTCAGCATCCTGAAAGTAACGGTCCTTCGAACCATGTTGCATAGCTTCTAATGAACCCATACCACGGTACGATTTGAATCGTCTTCCTTCAAATATAATGGTCTCGCCCGGTGATTCTTCAACACCTGCAAACATAGAACCTGCCATAACTGTGCTGGCGCCTGCTGCAATAGCTTTTACAATATCGCCCGTGTAACGTAAGCCACCATCGGCAATAACCGGTATGCCGGTGCCTTTAAGCGCCTTAGCTACTTCATATACTGCGGTTAACTGAGGTACACCAATACCTGCAATAATACGTGTGGTACATATAGAACCAGGCCCTATACCAACTTTAACAGCATCAACACCTGCCTTTGCTAAAGCTAACGCAGCTTCGGCGGTGGCAATGTTACCGGCTACAATTTGCAGTTTCGGGAATTTCTTCTTCAGTGCTTTTACTTCTTCAATAACTCGCTTTGAGTGCCCGTGTGCGGTGTCAACGATCACTGCATCAACTTCGGCATTAACCAAAGCAGTTGCCCTGTCGTACATATCGGCAGTAACGCCGATAGCAGCAGCCACACGCAAACGGCCAAACTCATCTTTACATGCGTTCGGGTGCAAGTGTATCTTCTGTATGTCTTTATAAGTAATAAGTCCAACCAAATGGCCACCACCATCTACTACAGGCAGTTTTTCTATCTTATATTTCTTAAGTATCTCTTCAGCCTTGGTAAGGTCGGTACCTTTTGTGGTAGTAATAATATGGTCCTTGGTCATCACCTCCTTAATAAGGCGGTTACCATTCTTTTCGAACCTAAGGTCGCGGTTGGTTACAATACCTACCAGCCTGTTTTTATCGGCCACAACGGGTATTCCACCAATCTTGTGTTCCTTCATCAGGGCAAGGGCATCCTTTACCTTAGCATCTTGCTTAAGGGTAACAGGGTCCTGTATCATGCCACTTTCGTAGCGTTTTACACGCCTAACCTGGTCTGCCTGCTGGGCAATGGTCATGTTTTTATGCAACACACCTATACCGCCTTGTCCGGCAATGGCAATAGCCATTTTGTACTCGGTAACGGTATCCATAGCCGCCGTAAGCACAGGGGTGTTAACTTTTATAGTTCTGGTAAAGTGTGAGGTAATGTCGGTTTCCCTTGGTAATACCTCTGAATATGCAGGAAGCAGAAGTACGTCATCGTAGGTTAAGCCTTCTCCTGCAAATTTGTCAGTGTCTTGTTTCACAATTAAACTTTTGCAAATATAATCATTTTGTAGCAAATGACCTTTTTATCCTAAAAAGGCCTCTTTTTATAAATTCGGGTACTTTTGTGGTGTATGAAGAAGTTATTGGTAATAATGCTTGTATTGTTTGCTGCCAAAGGCTTTTCCCAGCCTATGGCTTGCCGTTTATTGCATAATGTGCCCGGTTCCTTAAAACTTATCCGCGATTCGGCTTTTAAAGTTGCCAATACCACGTATACGGATGATAAATGCATCATTTCCCTTATCGATTCCCTGCGCGACAGGTTCATTAAAACCCATAAAACCGAATATTTGGATTGCCTCGATAGCATTTGCTTTAACTGTACCGATGATGTAGGCGAGAAATTTGTAGACACTGTATTGTTTTACCAAAGCTTTAAACCTTATATCGATTACCTGTTTACCCATGGCGATACCAGCAATTGCCTTACCATTAATCTCATCAGTGGTTTTGGGTTCGAAATGATGGATGACCCTAACGATT
This sequence comes from Bacteroidota bacterium, assembly GCA_013285655.1. GTDB lineage: Bacteria > Bacteroidota > Bacteroidia > JABEUT01 > JABEUT01 > JABEUT01. Next base: position 39,042 of record JABDHI010000022.1, on the reverse strand, counting down.
TGTTCTATGCTAAAAAGCGCCTCGATCATTTCATCCTCGAGCAAGAGCACATCTATAAGTTTAGTGATGCTGAGAAGCGTTTTATTGACCTCATTAAGCACTATGCTGAGGATATAGAAGATGAGGAGTAATCTCGTCACACTGAGCTTGTCGAAGTGCTTCCTTGTTTTTGTCATTCTGAACGCAGTGAAGAATCTATTCCACTTTACAATTTGGGCGTTCCCCTCGTTCCTCGGGTCGGGTCCCGCAATGCTGCGGGATCCTCGCTTCACTCCGGGCTTTCCGCTACACCGGCGAAGCCTGCATGAGTTCAATAATAAATAAACGAGTACGAATAATCCTAACGCAAAAACATTTCACGTGCTCCAATATCCCCCGCTGGAGGGGGCAGGGGGAGGATGCTTTCTGTCTTCGATTCCTAATGTTTAATTCGTAATTCTTAATTGAAGCGGCACGCCGTCAACATGGGTTTACACAAGTTAACACTTTTGGGTATGCTTTGCTGGTTAAGTAGTTGATATACAGTATGTTGATATGTTTTTAGGCCCAAAACATGTTAACCATGTATATCTTCTATTTCGACCTGTTGAAAACAAAGTATTTAAAATATTTATACTAGTAAACATTGTGTGTATTTTTGTATAGTCATATTTAATGGCGCACCCACAACCACCGAAACTAAATACCTAGATAAATGAATACCACGACCAATGCCGGTGAAACCGGCGATAACCAAAGCCTTGTGCCTGTAAGCGAAAAGGTAACCGGACTATTAAGCAAAGAAACACTTAACCCCGACGACCTGAACCTGCTTACTAAAGAAGAACAACAACAGTTTAATTTAACACTAGCCAGTACTATTAACCAATTAAAGGGAGATGAAAAGGACAGCTTTTTGCATAAGATGGAGCCTGTTTTGAGTGAGAATATAAAGAGCGATATATGGGAGGCTAATCATTTAGCTGTTACCCGTGCTATTAATAAAGGCTTGAGCGAATGGGGCAGGATGCCTAGCAAAACAGAAATTGCCAAACTAACGGGCCTTAGCAGATTAACGGTACATAAGCACATTAAAGAGTTTAACGAGAACCCTTTGTTTGCCACCCAGCAAGAGGAGTTTAAGTTGATGAAGGACAGGCTTATGGCAATGCTCTACCAATTAAGCATGAACCGTGGCAATGTTAATGCCACCCGACTGTTTTTTGAAGCGGCTGGCTTATTAGGGCAGGGCAAACCTGTTAACCAAAACATTATTGAGAACCAGCACAACTACATACAAATTAACGAAACCCGCCTAAGCCAGGATGAAATTAAGAAGCTTAGCCCTGAAAGGCTGAAACAAATTGAGGAGTTGTTAAAAGCGCCGGAGAAGGCTGAGAATTAAAACAAATTAAATATATTCAAGAGGTATGTATGTAATTTCTATATTTACAATTAATGTGAAAGCTCGGAATATTAAAATGGGTAAAGTAATAGACGCTACCGGATGGCAGGAATTGCAGTGGTATAATACTGGAGGAACAAGAGCAAAAAAATTTCTTTCAAGCCCGCAAGATGTAACCTATTTTTTCAAAAAGTCTGATAGAAAATACCCTTTTGAATTTTGGAGTGAAATAATAGCTTCGGGATTAGGTAGTTTATTGGAGCTTGATGTCCTTAATTACGATATCGCACTTTATAATGGGGAGCTTGGTTGTATCTCCCAAAATATGCTTAAAACCCAAAAACAAGAACTGGTCGAAGGGGGTAAAATAATGCAGGCTTTTGACACCGCATTTCAACCTGATGATAAAAAACTGAGACATAAATATACATTTCAACTCATAGAGAACACGCTTCAGGCATACCAATTAGAGAGCCATATATACAAAATCTTTGAAATGATGATCTTTGACTTATTGATTGGAAATAGTGATAGGCATCAAGAAAATTGGGCGTTTATTGGCGATTATAGCCTACTTTCTCAATCTATACGGGAAATAGAATATGCAGCTAAAACTCCATTGGAGTTTGCAAATTTGCCTAAGTGGATTCAAGGATTAGTTTCGTTTATTAAGAAACACACTGGTGATGAAGGCTTATTACAGGTAAAGCTAGCCTTACATAAAAACATAACCTTTGCACCTATTTATGATAATGGGAGTAGTTTATGTCGGGAATGTACACATGAAAAGGTTGTACATATGCTAAAAAATAAAATTGAATTTGAGGCATATATCAAAAGAGGACTTTCGGAAATACATTGGGAAGAAAGTAAGATTACCCATGTGGAAATCATCAAGAAACTCCTAAATACTGAATATAAGCTACAGATAAATACAATAATTGATAAGATTATTCGTCTATATTCACATGAGAAGTTTAGTAGCTTTATGGAAAGTTTTGATAATGAAGCTCCAGATGAATTATATGGAGAAGTTAAACTGCCAAAAGAAAGAAAAGAACTTATTACAAATGCTGTATCTTTACGTGCGCAAAAATTGAAAGAGTTATTGTGAGAAAGGAATTTAGTAGAATATATTTAAGTTGGAGACAAGGTACTGGACACAGAAGGTATATTGTTGGCGTTATTAAAAGAAGTAGTACCAAGGGTGTGCGCTTTTATTATCTAAAAGAGGCGGTAGGGGAGGCTAAAAAAGAGGGGTTTATACCTTATACAGAATTCCCTGAAATCGACAAGGTTTATACTGAAAATGTATTGGAAACATTTAGTAGTAGATTGATAAATTTTGAACGCAGTGACATTCAAGAATTTTATAAATTCTGGGAAATATCTGAAAAATTCAAAGAAGATAAATGCTATTTATTAGCTCATACCCAAGGGTTATTACCAACAGATAACTTTGAATTACTAGCCGATTACTACCCTGTTAAGAACATCAAATTCCTTACAGACCTTGCTGGTGTTTCGCATAAAAAAATTAAACCTGAGGATATTTCTATAGGGGATAAGTTAACCTATGTTAAAGAGAGGGATAATCCAATCGATCCAAAGGCAATTAAAGTTTTTAAGGGACATATTGAACTTGGGTATATAAAGAAGATACACTCAAATATTTTCCACAAAAGACATTCCAAGGATTTATCTTTAAGTGTTAAGGCCATTGAGAAAAATGGTGTTGTTAAGAAAATATTTGTTAAGGTTTCGTTCCTAAAATAAAATGGCCCCAAGCATACTAAAGTAAGTTTTATGCAATTAGTAATCGCTGAATTTTTGCGAGTTTTTAATGCATAAAGTATTTCCCAAATTACTTCGTCTTTAAAATGGTAACACCATAAAAATGACGAATAATTTACTACAGAGAAAAACCATTGCAATTGTTGGCGGAGGCCCCGGTGGGTTAACACTGGCAAGGTTATTGCAACAAAGTGGTGTACGCGTAAACGTTTACGAAAGAGATGTAAATAAAGATGTGCGTGTGCAAGGCGCCACACTCGACCTGCATGATGAATCGGGTTTAAAGGCGCTTACCAAGGCTGGTTTGCTGGAAGATTTTAAAGAAAACTACCGCCCCGGTGCCGATAAAATGCGCATTGCAGATAATAAGGCAACCATACTATTTGACCAGCATACCGAAGAGTGGAAAGAAGAATTTGGCAGTGAACATTTCAGGCCAGAGATTGACCGTGGCCCATTGCGTACTATATTGTTACAATCGCTGAATCCGGGTACAGTTATTTGGGATTGCAATTTTGTTGATATGCAACCATCGGGCAAAGGATGAAGGCTCAACTTTAAAAACGGTACTTCGGCATTGGCTGATATTGTGATAGGTGCCGATGGAGCTAATTCTAAAATACGTCCTTTTCTTACGCCTATCAAGCCTTTCTATTCCGGTGTTACTGCATTAGAGGGTAATGTATATGAATCGGAAACTGCTGCACCTAACATGCATCAGCTTTTAAAGGACGGAAAAATATTTGCTTTTGGTGATGCGAAAGATCTGATAGTAAGTTCGAAGGGTGATGGCAGCTTAACGTTTTATACAAGCCTTAAAACCGATGAGCATTGGGTAACCACAAGCGGAATTGATTTTTCAAACAAAGCAGAAGTACTTAATTGGTTCAAGCAGGAATTTGCAGAATGGAGCAGTGCATGGTATGAGTTGTTTGAAAATGCGCAGCCCAATTTTGTTCCGAGGCCCATATATTGCATGCCTTTAGACCAAACCTGGGATGCACTACCAAACCTTACCCTGCTGGGCGATGCGGCACATTTAATGCCACCGTTTGCCGGCGAAGGAGTGAACATGGCCATGCTCGATGCGCTGGAATTAAGCGAATGCCTTACCAGCGATAAATTCAACACTATACAAGAGGCCATTGCTGCGTATGAAACGCAAATGAGGAAGCGGGCTGCTGCAGCGGCAAAGGAATCCTTAGAGAACGGAGACTGGATGCATACTGAAGGTGCATTGAATAAAATGCTTGACTTTTTCGGGGTTAATTAAGCAGACCTCACCCCAATCCTCTGCTGTGAGGAGAAGGATAAAGGATGAGGTCATGTTATGAAAAAAGCAACATGCTATACGTATTTCGCGTTAGGGATAGTAGTGGAAAGCCCGCAGCGCAGCGAGGACTTGAAACGGATAGCCCGACCCGAGGAACGAGGGGAACGCCCAAATTGTATTTATGTATTTCTACAAACGCTCCAGTGGCTGTAAATACTAACGATTTACTACTAACCACTTACCACTGAATTAAACAAAACCCTTAGTAACAAGCACTTATAACAGGGTAAATGTTATATTTGTTTGAATGAAGTTAACCCCCCTTTATAAGCTTACCTTATGTATAGCCATGGCTTTGCCGTTTATTGGCATAAGCCAAAGCCATCTTGTCGATTCATTATCGGGGATTGTTAGTAATAGCAAAGATGATACGAACAAGGTAAAGGTGATGAATATGTTGAGCCAGGCGCTTACGGATGTATCTAACTATCCATCGGCCGACTCGGTAGTGCTGGCAACCCTGCAGTTGGCTGAAAAGCTTGGGTATAATTCCGGTTTATGCGAAGCTTATTCTAACAGCGGTTGGATAGGATTCAGCAAAGGTGACTACCCCAAAGCTATTACCTGCTACCTCGATGAAATGAAAATAGCCAGTGAAACCAACGACCAGAAACATATTGCAAGTGCATGTCATGGCTTGGGTACCGTGTATTCCGACGATGGAGAATTTACCAAGGCACTCGATTATTTGTTAAAGGCACTAAAAATAAGAGAAGCCATAGGTGACAGAACAGGGGAAGCAGCTACGCTTAATAATATAGGTGAAATATACCGCGACCAGCACGAATACTCGAAAGCGTTAGTGTATTATTTTAAAGCGCTTACTATTAACAACGAACTTAAAGACAGGTATAGCAGTGCTATTAACTTAGAGAATGTGGGGCTTTGTTACCAGGGCTTAGGCAATTATGACCAGGCTTTACAAAACGAATTTCAGAGTAAAGATATTTACGACAGTATGCATGCCACTGAAGATTATGCCAGCGTATGCAATTCAATTAGCTTAGCCTATAAAGAGAAGGGTAACTATAAAGCTGCCCTCGACTACGCGACCAAATGCCTGGCCATTGCACAAAAAAATGGTGCTATGGATGATGTAAAAGAAGCCGATAAGTCTATTAGCGAGGTTTATGAGAAAACAGGAGACATTAAAAACGAACTTAAGTATTACAAAGACTACATAAAACTACGCGACAGTATTTTTAGTCAGAAAAATACGGCTACTATAACCAGTAGCGAAATGAATTTTGAGTTTGAAAAGCAAAAGGAACTGGAAAAAGCTACCCAGGACAAAAAGGACCTGATGCAAAATGAAGAAGCCCGCAAGCAGGGCCTTATTTTAAAGTTTATTATTGGCATAATGATACTACTCATTATATCGGGCGCTATTATTATGCGTAGCCTAAGGAACAGCCGCCGCAAAACAAAAATTATTCACAAGCAGAAAGAAGAAATGGAGAAGTCATTTCAGAACATTGCTGAGTTGGGAGAGATCGGGCGAAAAATAACTGCAACACTATCATACGAAGCAATCGCTGCAACCGTTTACGAAAACGTGAACCAGCTTATGGATGCTACCATTTTTTGTTTGGGCATACCTAATTATGAAAAAAATACGCTCGACTTTCCGGAGTTTATTGAAAAAGGAAAGAAATACGACAGCAGTTATGACTTGAATGATAATACGCGTTTCCCTGTATTATGCTATAATAATAGCAAAGAGATAATGATAAATGATTTAGAGAATGAATATAAGCAGTACATACCTTTCATTCCTAAAGCTGTAGCAGGCGAAACCCCTATGTCGTTTATATACCTGCCTTTAATTAAAAACGGACAGGTTATAGGTGTTATAAACGTAGGTAGTTTTAAAAAGCATTCTTATACCAACTACCATCTGGAAATATTAAGAACCATTGCTTCTTACACAGCTATTGCGTTAGATAATTTCCGCAACTACAACCAGTTGAACATTACATTAAAAGATGTAGAAAAGCTTTCGTTTGCAGTAAGCCAATCGAGCAATATGGTAATGGTTTTTAATTCAGACCTTGAACTGGAGTGGGTGAACGACACCTTTGCACATACCACAGGTATGACCATGAATGAATTTAAAAATACGCGTGGTAAAACCATATTGCAGTTGAGCAGTCACCCTAAGGTTGAAGATTTAATTGCCGAATGTATTACCAATAAAACAGGCGTGTCGTACGAATCAATAAACAAGACAAAGAATTTAGGCAACCGTTGGTTTCAATCTATGATATCGCCCATATTCGATGAACATGGGAAGATAAAGAACATCATGGTTATCGATTCTGATATTACCACATTAAAGAGCATTGAAGAAGATCTCCGCCAGCGTAATAAAGATATTCTCGATTCTATAAGCTATGCCAAACGCTTGCAGGATGCTATTTTGCCGCCTATCAGCGAAGTAAAGAAAAGCTTTCCTGAATCGTTTGTATTGTACAAACCCAAAGATATTGTGGCCGGAGATTTTTATTGGATGGAACGCTTGGGAACAGACACCGTGCTTATTGCAGCCTGCGATTGTACCGGCCATGGTGTGCCGGGTGCAATGGTTAGCGTAGTATGTTCGAATGCATTAAAACGTGCGCTTAACGAGTTTAAAATACGGAATGCAGGTCAACTGTTAGATAAAACAAGAGAACTTGTATTAGAGACTTTTGAAAAGAGTGAGAGCGAGGTACAGGATGGTATGGATATCTCCTTCTGTGCAATAAACTTAAAAGACAACACGCTTGAATGGAGTGGTGCTAATAACCCTTTGTGGTATATACGCAATGGTGAACTGAAGGAGATACACGGCGATAAACAACCGATAGGAAAGCAAACCGGTGAAAAGCCTTTTACCACGCATGTGCTTAAAATGCACAAAGGCGATATTATTTACCTGTTTACCGATGGTTATGCTGACCAGTTTGGTGGGCCCATGGGTAAAAAATTTAAGTACAAACAGTTTCAGGAAAAATTGTTGTCCGTTTCCTCACTTAGTATGGATAAACAAAAGCAAGCTCTTGAAGAAACCCTCGAAAATTGGAAGGGTGAACTCGAGCAGGTTGACGACATATTAGTAGTTGGCGTAAGGCTTTGATTAGCTAATTATTAATTGCCATCAGACACCAACACATCTGCCCCAATAGCAGCATTGAATAAAAACGAAAAGTCAGACCACCCCGATAAGTAATTCTTTACAAAAGTTTTTGATCCCTCAGTTTTCTTTGCCGCCCCCAAAGATTGGCCGCTGCTTGGGTTATTCGCATTACTACCTTTAATGGTATACAAATAATTCATAGATCCTGGCAGCCATTCCATAGCAATATAAAAGCCTTCAGCGGGAATAAGTATATTATATTTCGAAATATCTAATTCAACCCATTCATTCCCTTTTTTTGCTGACAAAATAAAGCAGGTGTCAATTAAATTTTTGCCGGGACCATTGGTTTTTGTATCAACTCCATAAAGCATAGCCCCAAAAGCTTGAGTAGGATATCCATCTTTTGTGATGTAAAACCGTATTGTTTTTATTATGCCTTTTTGCTGGCTACTATTAGACATATAAGCTGCAATTTCATTGCCGTAGACAAAATTAATTTTACCTGTATGAGCTTTTTGTGCACCCCAGGAAAACTGCTTGTATTTGCAATAATTAGCTGGGCTAATTATTACTTCACTTAATATAGTGTTTTGGGAACGTAAAGAGATTTTATTGAAGGTTGCTTTCTTAAAACTAGATGCTTTTGTATATGAACTAATATATCCCATCATGCTTACAATTATATTCCTACTCAGTAATGAATCGGGAATAAGTAACTTGAAATTGCCTGCTTCATCAGATATTACACCTGTTGTTGTGCCTTCAATATATATGTTAGCATAAGGCAAATAATGTTGGGTTGCAGAATCAGAAACAGTTCCAAACAAAAGCATTTGTGCATTTGTATAATTGCACAAGCATAAAAGAATTAATAAGAAAATAGGGTTGGTCTTGCCTGTCATTAAATGCATGTGGTTATCTAATTAATTAAACTCCGGGGGCTCATTAATATTGCATACATTACAATATATCCAACCCCATATAAACAGGGTGCTGGTTTACATTTATGCAGTAAGGCGGAATTTCTTTAAAAGAAAACTTAGTGTAAAGCTTAATAGCAGCAGCCATTTCGCGGTTGGTGTCTAGCAACATCTTAGTAAAGCCCAAATCTTTCGCAAGCTGAATAACTTCAACACATAATCTGTCCCCAATCTTTAAGCCACGATATTCGGGGCGTACATACATGCGTTTCATTTCACAAGCGGCGCTATCAAACCTTCTTAAGCCAACGCAACCGGCAGGCTTGTTGTTATAATAAACTACAATAAATGCACCGTTAGGATTTTCATATTCCTCGCCGGGGAATTTCTTTAGCTTCTCATAAAACGAATCTTTACCATCAACAAGGTCCAATTCGGTATACATGTAATTACCGTACTCGGTTAAAAGCTGGTAAGCATCGGCAATGGTTTGTGGTGAAGCAGCTTTATTGACTAATAAGTGAGATAAGACTGTATCTGGCATGCATTATTTTGTGATTTCTAGCTTGGTATTAACAGTTCCCTGATCACTGTTTAATCGAATAAAATAAATCCCACTTGGCACATCGACTGTGATGCGAGTGGGAGAATTGAAACTATGTAATGCTTTGTGATATACTATTTGCCCTGTTATGTTATAAACATCAAGCATGCAATTGGTGTAACTTTTACCCCTGTTATCTATAGTAAACATTCCTTTAGTGGGATTGGGGTATATAGGTATAAAAGGCTTTTGTGTTATTTTGTTTATACCCACTACCTGATGGAAATAATAATGAATACTATCCTGGAGAAAAGGGGCAGATGTGGTCATTGAAGAAATAAGAATGTTATTTACGTCATATGCATATGAAACATTCTCATACAACGTCCCTGAACTGCCCGGATAGTTCCCGGCTGAATAAAAAATAAGGTTGTTGTTAGCATCGTAGATGTAGTTAATCTCCTCATAGGGAGGTCCCCAGTAGTGTAAACTGCCAAGCGTTATAATATCAATTGAATCTAGGCCGCTGACGTTAGGTTTGTGACTGTTTTTTTCGTTGTTCCCCCAGTACGATGCTGTGTCAATCCAAATTAGTGATACGTCAAGCGTATCTGTATTTTTTGAGTTGTAATATGAGACGTTCTTTGATGCGTTTGTCCAGTTGCTGCCATTCCACGTTTGTTGAATTGTGCATGTATCAAAACCATTTGCATTATAAAAGTACAGATAACGGGAGCTGTTCATCCAATTACTTGTTTTGAAAAGTTGATGTGTTTCACAAGTATCAAGACCAGTAGAGTTATATTGATAAAATACCAGGGTAGTATCTGTCCATGCTTTATTCTTCCAGTATTTGCCTATTGTTGAGTCATGATTATTATTCGCATTATAAGTATAAATAGTTTGGCTGCCGTTTATCCAACCCGAACTATAACCCCAAGATTGACTAGTGCTCGTACTTAATAGGTCACCTGGTAAATAGGTGTTTAGCACTTTTGATAAATTTAGATAAACCGATGAAGAATCTTGCTGAAATACATTGCTCAGCATATTACCATTAGCATCATAACTATAATCTGTATTTTTATATACTGCCATTATAGGTGTGTGTGATGGGTCTGGCCATTCGTCAATACTGTCATATAATGGTTTAACCGTTGGGTTGTTTGTTACTTTACGTAACTGATGATTATTTGTGATGCTTTGTGCAAACAGGGTTACGCTAAGCATAACCAAAAATGTGAGGGTGAGGGTGTGTTTCATTTCGGGGTAATTAATAACAAAGATACAAAAATGCAAAGCAATTTCAAAAGAGAGGAGTCAGCTGTACTTCCTTTGATGTTTTATAATAATAGGAATTGCCTCCCAGACGTGAGGTGAAGAGGAACGATGATAGGAATGGACACATAGATGTAAGGGACTGTGCCAAATACCCAAACAGCTAAGGAGTAGAGTCTTAGCTAAACTCAGTGCGACTATAAAATTACATGCTCTTCAGCTCAGCCACTAAATCAGTAACCACCTTTTTAGCATCACCAAATAACATGCTTGTTTTAGGGTTGTAAAACAATTCGTTGTCGATACCGGCATAACCGGCGCTCATACTACGCTTGTTTACTATAATGCTCTTAGCACGGTCAACTTCTAAAATAGGCATACCATAAATAGGGCTCTGCGGGTTGTTCTTAGCAGCAGGGTTAACAACGTCGTTAGCACCCACAATAAATACTACATCGGTAGTATCAAACTCAGGGTTAATGTCTTCCATTTCCTTAAGCTTACTATAGTCCACATTACTTTCAGCCAATAACACGTTCATGTGGCCGGGCATACGTCCCGCTACAGGGTGTATAGCGTACTTTACATCTACACCACGTTCTTCTAATAATGCTTCTAATTCGTGCATTACGTGTTGTGCTTGTGCAACTGCTAAACCATAGCCCGGTACAATAACTACCTTCTTGGCATAGTTCATAAGCACTGCTGTATCAGCAACCGAAATATCTTTTACGGTTCCGCCTGTAGCACCTGCACCAGGGCCTGCAGCAGCTGCGCTGCCTGCACCAAATGCACCAAATACTACGCTGAACAAGGAACGGTTCATACCTTCGCACATAGCTACGGTAAGTAATGTACCTGCTGAACCTACCAAAATACCACCGGTTAACATAACCTCGTTGTGGTAAAGAAAACCTCCTGCAGCAGCAGCTAAACCTGTAAATGAGTTAAGTAACGATATTACCACAGGCATATCGGCACCGCCAATTGGCAATACAAAAAGTACACCATATAATAAGGCAAAGCCCATGGTCATAACCGCCATGTTCATGCTGTCTACTCCTGCAACTGCCATATATACACCATGGCCAAGGGTAAACACTAAAATAATTGCGTTTATAATATTGTAGAAGGGTAGGCGAGGGTTGCTGTTAAGGTTGCCATTCAGTTTTAAGAATGCTACCACACTACCCGAGAATGATACACTACCGATAATTAAACCTGCCATAACCATTATAGCAAGCTTAGGGCTGTGTGCATGTTCCGGGAATTCCATTAACGATATTAATGCAGCGCAAGCACCACCCATACCATTGAAGATAGACACCAGCTGAGGCATGGCGGTCATCTTTACTTTTTTAGCGGCCAGCCAGCCAATAATAGTACCGATTGCTATACCGCCGAAAAGCAAAATATAAACGATAGATGATATTGCGCCCTGGTGAAGGAATATGGTTCCTAAAATTGCAGCGGTCATACCAACAGCTGCTATAAGGTTACCACTACGTGCGCTTTCCGGTTTGCTCAGCATCTTTAAACCAAGGATAAACGTTACTGATGCAACCAGGTAAATAATGTCGAGGATTAGAGTACTATAGTTCATATTTCCTATTTAGTTTTTAAAGTTCATCAAGTTCTTAAAGTTTGTAAAGTCAAAGCGGTTTGTAAAGTTCTTAAAGTGTAAAGTTTATAAAGTTGTCGAAGCTTTTCTTTATGAACTTTTAACTTTATAAACTTTCTACTTCTTTGGTTTTTTCTTAAACATTTCCAACATACGGTCGGTTACTACAAAGCCGCCAACTACGTTTAGTGTGCCCAATATAACCGCTAAAAAGCCGAATACCAGTGTAAGCGGTTTGTTAGGGTCGGCATTAAGCAATACCAAAATAGCACCTACAATTACTACACCGTGTATAGCATTTGCACCCGACATAAGCGGAGTGTGCAATACCGATGGCACGTGACCAATAACTTCTATACCTACAAACACCATCAGTATTAACATAAATAACATCTGCTGATGCGAACTGAAGAATGAAAGAATGTGTTCCATATTATAATTTTAAATGTTGAATTCTAAATTTTAAATTATGCGGTTACAGGTTGCTTCACAACAGAAGGGTGCACCGGAGTCCCTTTGTGCACAATTAAAGAACCTTTGGTTATCTCTTCTTCCATTTCCCATTTAAAAGCCTCAGGGGTTGCAAGGTGCAATAGGAAGGTTGAAATGTTTTTGGCATATAATTCACTTGCATTTAATGGCAGTAAGCTAGGCAGGTTCGATTCGCCTAATATTTTAACACCATTTGCAGTAACAACGGTTTCGTTCATTTTGCTGCCAACTACGTTACCGCCTTGTTCAACGGCCATATCCACAATTACCGATCCGTTGCGCATGCTCTTAACCATAGCTTCACTTATAAGTACCGGCGCTTTGCGGCCCGGTATAAGTGCGGTGGTAATAATAATATCAGCTTCAGCTGCGTGCTTGGCTATAAGTTCCTGTTGCATCTTTAAAAACTCGTCAGATACACCTTTTACATATCCGCCTTCAATTTTAATTGATGCATCGCCTTTTACTTCAATAAATTTACCGCCCAACGATTGTACTTGTTCTTTGGTCTCAGGGCGAATGTCAGATACTTCTACAATCGCGCCTAAGCGTTTTGCAGTTGCAATAGCCTGTAAGCCAGCAACACCTGCCCCCATAATAACTACTTTACTTGGCTTAATGGTACCTGCCGCAGTCATCATTAGCGGGAATATTTTACCCAGTGCATCAGCCGCCATAATTACCGATTTGTAACCGGCAAGGTTGGCTTGTGAGCTGAGTGCATCCATTTTTTGTGCACGCGATATACGTGGTATAGCATCAACCGAAAAGGCCGATATGCCTGCTTTGCTGCAAGCTTCAACCAGTTCAGGATGGGTTTGTGCATACATGAAAGCAAGCAAAATGGCTTCCTTTTTCATATTGGCAATATCTGCTGCCGAAGGGGCATTTACCGACATCAGCACATCTGCACTCGCAAACACTTCCTTGCGATCGTTTACAATGGTTGCACCTGCTGCGGTATAAAGGTCGTCGTTAAAGTATGAGTTGGCGCCCGCGCCTTTTTCAATGGCTACGGCAAAACCCTTTTTAACCAGGTCCTTAACCACATCTGGGCTAAGGGCTACACGGTTCTCTTTTAGTTTAGTTTCTTTTGGTACTGCTATTTTCACGGCGTATGTATTTAAAGAGTTCGTAAAGTTTTTAAAGTTATAAAGTTTATCAAGTTCAACGACTGTCTTTGCTTTACGAACTTTATAACTTTAAGAACTTGGTACTGAGGATGACAAAAGTAAAAATATTTATGAGAAATGCCATAATCAAAAAATAGGATAGTGATTCAATTTAAGAACTGACTAAATATATTGTAAGTTTGACAAACAAAGCATGAAGAACTTTCTAGTAATAATAGTTTTTTTATTGCCTATAATAGCATTTGGGCAAGACACACTATATACCCATTCAGCACTCATACCATGGAACGGGGAACAACCTATTGATTTAGGTGCTACAAAAATTGATAGTTCGAAATTATTTATAGTGGCCGTTTACAAGGATAGTTTGATTATTCAGTTTGGTTATAACTCAATGGAATTTAACAATTTGCAGGAATTAGAGAATTTTATAAAAAATAATATCTCAAAAATTGAAAAACAGGAATGCTCTATAAAAGCCAACGATAAGATTGATAATCCTAGAGTAAAGGATGTTATTGATGTGTTTCAAAAAAATAATATTAAAGGGTTTGCATTTATTTCAAACTGACCCTCTGTACCAAAATGGAATATTTTGATTTAGTACATTTGGATTCTGTAGGAGGGATTGGTCCTTTCTATTGCCCCTATTCGTCGTTAAATACTATAAACTGATTCGATTTTATATGAATACACCCGAAATTACAATTGCAGGAACAAGCAAAAGCCCCTTAAAAGTTAAGCGTTTCGGTTATGGCACTATGCGCCTTACCGGCCCTGGTATTTGGGGTGAACCTGCAAACCGCGACGAGGCTTTACAGATATTAAAGCAATGTGTAAAAAGTGGCGTTAACTTTATAGATACTGCAGATTATTATGGAGAAGATGTGACTAATAGGTTGATAAAAGAAGCCATACATCCATACCCAAAAGACCTGGTAATATGTACAAAGGTTGGTGGTGCACGCAAGCCCGATAAAAGCTGGATACCATTTAACCGCCCTGAGAATTTACGCAGCAGTATTGAAAATAACTTGCGCACCCTTAAACTTGAGCAAATAACATTGGTACACTTTAGAGTTATAGCCGGTGGCGGGGTTCCGTTTAAGGAATCGATGGATGCTATGTTTCAATTGCAGAAAGAAGGAATGATACAACACGTGGGTGTTAGCAACGTTAGCCCAGATGAAGTGCAAACCGCTATGAGCATGGGCAACATTGCTACCGTTGAAAATATGTACGGCCATGGCCAGCGTAAATCTGTGCAATTGGCACATGGTGGAGAGACAAGAGGTGGGGAAGAAGTACTTGCTATTTGCGAAAAGAATGGAATACCATTGGTACCTTATTTTTCTCTGTTTCAGTCGATGCCTAAAAAAGATAAGCGTATTACAACTATTGCAAAAAAGCATAATGCAACCGAGGCACAAATAAATTTGGCTTGGTTACTGCACCGCTCGCCTTGGATATTGCCTATACCGGGTACATCTTCACTAAAGCATTTTGAAGAAAACGTAAAGGCTACTGAAATTAAGTTGAGTGCAGAGGATATGAAGTTTTTGGAATAGCTAAAATCAGACACAAAAATTCAATGGCCGACTTCGCACAATTCTGCAATAGATTCTTCCCTCTTGAAAAGGGTGTGTTGGATGAGTTGGTGAAAAACACTCAGACCAAAACTTTTAAAAAAGGAGAGTACATTTTAAAAGACGGACAGGTTTGCAGGCATTTGTTTTTTATAAATCATGGCCTGGCCAAAAGCTTTTTTATGAAAGATGGCAAAGAGTTTATTATGCGCTTTTTTGCGGAAGATTTTATGTTCAGTGTGTTTGATAGTTATGTTCAACAAACACCGTCCAACTATGCTATCATTGCTTTGGAAGATACTACGGTAACGCTTATCAGCCACGATAAAATGGAAGAGCTTTGCAAAAAGCATCACGGTATTGAAGCGTTCTTCCGTAGGTTAGTGTCGCTGGTAACTATACGGATGATGAAGCGCATTAGTGGCATGCTTGAAGAAAACGCCGCTGCACGATATACGCAGTTTGTAACCGAGAACAAAGACATTATTCAGCGTATAAGCCTGGGCGACCTTGCCCAGTATCTGGGTATCACCCAACAATCACTCAGCCGCATTCGGGCGCAAAAGTGATTTTTTCTCATATGGTAAAAAACAGGCCATAGGCATGGTGTAGGTTTGCATTATAAAACTAAAAACATCATGAATACAAACACAGCAACAATTACAGCAACCAAATGGGCAGTTGACCCTAATCACTCCCAGGTACAGTTTAAGGTAAAGCACCTTATGATATCAAATGTATCAGGTACCTTCAACAAGTTTAGCGGAGAACTGAACAGCGAGAGCGAAGACTTTAACAACACCGAAATTCATTTTGAAATTGATACTAACAGTATTGATACTAATCACGAAGAACGTAACGGACATTTGAAGTCACCACTTTTCCTCGATGCAGAGAAATTCCCGAAGATCATTTTCGATGGCGCATTGAATAAGAAAGGAGAGAACTACGAGCTCAATGGTTCAGTAACCATACACGGTGTTACACAACCTGTAAAAATGGATGTTGAATATACCGGAACGGGCAAAGGCCGCTTTGGAGACACCCGTGCAGGATTTGACATTAACGGTAAGATCAACCGCAAGGACTTTGGTATAAATGCATCTATACTTACTGAAACGGGTAATATGGTAGTAGGTGAAGATGTAAAACTGCATTTCGATATTCAGTTGATAAAGCAAGCTTAACAAAGCTGTGGCCGACAGGTAGCTTGTTCTTTGCTTTTAATTGGGAGTTAACAATAAGGTAACACTGGTTGTTTACTTTTAGCCAACTAAAGCAAATGGACAAGCTGCCTGAACTGGCTTTTTACTTAGCGAAGTATGGATACTACGCAATTTTTTTGCTGGTATTCATTCAAGAATTGGGCATCCCTAATCCTATTACCAACGAGCTTGTACTTATTTTCTGCGGATATCTTTCGTACACAGGCACACTCAGTTTTTATAAAGTAATATTGGTTGCCATCTCTGCCGATTTTATTGGTACGAGTATTTTGTTCTTTATTTTCTATTCGTTCAGTAAATGGTTAATAGAGCATTCCCCCAAATGGTTGCCACTGAATGGAGAAACTATTGAGAAATTAAAAACGCGCTTACTTCGTCATGGTAACCGCAGTGTGTTTGTTGGCAGACTCACCCCTTTTTTGCGTGGCTATGTTTCCGTTGCCGCAGGTATGCTGCACGTAAAACCACAAGCTTTTTTAGGCACTGTAATAATTTCTGCCGTTACATGGAGTGGGGGATTGGTGCTGCTAGGCAGACTTATTGGTCCGTATTGGAACCAAATGATAAAAGAAAGCGGACTGATCAGTAACATTGTTTTAATCGTTGTTCTTATTATCGTCATTATGTTTATTGGCCGCTATTTTATGCGCAGGCAAATGAATGCGAAGTGATTACTCACCCCATTACTATATTTGATGTATGGATTCATTGCACCAGTTAAGTAATTACTTAAACCAATATGGTTACTACGCCATATTTATATTGGTGTTCCTGCAGCAAATTGGTGTTCCTAATCCTATAACCAATGAGCTGGTACTTATCTTCTGCGGTTATCTTTCATATTCGGGTACGCTTAATTTTTATAAGGCTATGCTTTCAGCAGCTGTGGCCGATGTGGTTGGCTCTACACTTATTTTTCTTTTGTTCTATTCATTCAGTAAATGGTTGATTGAACGTTCGCCAAAATGGTTGCCATTAACGGGAGATAAAATAGAGCGTATGAAAGCTCGTGTACTGAAACACGGTTATAGGGGAATGTTCTTTGCGCGTATTACGCCTGTTGTGCGTGGCTATACTTCAGTTGTTGCGGGTATGCTGAATATTAACCGTAAAGGATTTATGACACTCATAGCAATAACAGCTTTATTCTGGAATGGTATTCTAGTTTTAATCGGTCTGCTGCTTGGCCCGTATTGGAGCAACTTTCAAAACCATATGGGTATAGTAGGCAACATAGTACTCATAATTGTTGCTATTGCCATTATTATGTTTGTTGGCAGATACTTTTTAAAGAAACAAGAAAGTAAGATTTAAGTTGTCTACCTGAAATATAGCAGCGTCAGTTTTTCGCGTTAGGGATAGAAGGGGAAAGCCCGGAGCGAAGCGAGGACTTGCAGCGTATAGCCCGACCCGAGGAACGAGGGTAACGCCCAAAAAATTAAAGAGAGATTGAAATTAACTCAGCTATTACTTCCTCTTTTTCGCAGCCTGTTGCTCCTTCACCATTTGTTCTAACCTGGCCTGGAACTTAGATTGCTTGATTGGCTTAGCCTTGTTCTCTTGCATTTTGCGGTGCAGTGCATCTTCGTCGATAAACCTGCGTGCAATAAAGGTTTGTCCGAATGTAAATAAGTTAGCAAGGAAGTAGTAGTAACTCAAACCTGCTGAGTATTTATTCAACACACTCAGGAACATAATAGGCATCAGGTACATCATCCACTTCATCATCTTCGCCATTTGATCGGTACCACCAGCAGGGTTGCCCATAATTTGCTGGTTAGCGGTAATGTAAAGGTATTGCGACAAGGTCATGAGCAGCGCAAACACACTTATATGATCTCCATATAATGGTATGGAGAAATGGTTAGGGAACGTATAGATAGAATCGTAGGTCGACATATCAGTCGCCCATAAAAAGTGCTGCTGGCGTAATTCAATAGATGAAGGGAAGAAGCTGAACAAAGCCGATAATACAGGTAATTGAAGCAATACCGGCAAGCAACCCGCCATTGGGTTAATGCCTGCTTTTTTATAAAGCGCCATAACACCTTGTTGCTTTTTCATAGCATCTTCGGTCTTCGGATATTTTTTACCTATCTCATCTATCTCAGGCTTAAGTATGCGCATTTTAGCCGACGATACATAGGTACGGAATGCAATAGGGAAGAGGATAGCTTTAATAACAATGGTCAATATTAAAATTACCAAACCGTAGTTCATGTTGAACTGGTTCAGGAAGTTGAACAACGGAATAATGATCCACCTGTTTACAGGTTTACCAAACCAACCGAATATGCCCGAGCCAAGGTTGATAAGCTTTTCAAACTCCATGTCGTTATCATCTGAATAGCTTTTTAATAATTTGAAATTGTTTGGCCCGAAGTAAAATCTCATGTCGAATGATTCGCTGGCCATGTGGTTATAAGGTATGGTAACCGAAGCAGTGTAGTGCTTCATGTGTGCAGCATCTTTGCCATCTGCCGAACTTACTTCAGGGCTGCCAAACTTGCTATCGGTAATAAGTATTGAAGAGAAGAAATCTTGTTTGAAAGCAACCCAACTTAAATCGGTTGATAAAGCTTTCTTTTCATCTTTCATGGTCGACAGGTTGTCAACATCGCTACCATGGTATTTGTAATAAACGGTAGATGCCCTGCGTTGGTTGCTGCTATCTTTAACTGCTTCTTGCGAAGGAGTTGTCATTGACCATTCAAGGTTTATTTCTCCTGCATTGGTAGGTATAACATCTTGCATGCCCACCGACTTTACCTTAAAGCCCACCATATAGCTGCCTTGCTTAATGGTGTAAATAAACTGCATGTACTTATTCGGGTTGGTGGTGTTCAACTGCATGGTAAGCATAGTTGAATCGCCTTTGGTAACCGGCGCGCCTACTTGCGAAAAGTATAACGAATCGGTAGAGAAGAATTTAGAATACGCGTTTAATACCAGGCTAAAGTGATTGTCTTTAGGGAAGAACAGCACCAATGGTCCGCCGGCGCTTGTTTTAAAATTTTTAAGTTGTACGGTACTGATTTTTCCACCCCTGGTAGATACGGTAGCTTTTATAAGGTCGTTCTCTAAAGTAATATCCTGGTTAGTGCCACTAAGCGCTGAATAAAATATACCTGCTTCGGTACGGGCTTTGGTAACATTGTTGGCAGAATCGGCTCTGCGTGCAGAATCGCTTACAGGAACCGCTTTTGCAGTTTGTGCCGCCGCTGCTTGTTCATCGCGTTGTTTTTGAACGCGTGCTATTGAATCATTTTTTGCTTTTTGTTTGGCAATATCTTTTTCACTTGGCGCTTGCCAGTACATCCAACCGAATAATAATAAGCCTATTATAAATAGCCCTATATATGATGATTTGTCGTTTTTCATAGTTTCTTCAGTTTCTAAAGTTCTTAAAGTCTATAAAGTTTTTAAAGTGATGGAATTTTCCGCTTTTACTTTATGAACTTTCTGCTTTATAAACTTTTTTCTGTTTAGGGGCGCAAAGATATTAAAGTGTAAGACGTGGTGAAAAGAAAAATACGTTAACCGAAATGGGTTAGAGTAGTAAATGTGTGTGCAGTGATAAAATTGTAAAATGTAAACCCAATATGGCTACTTTTAATTTTAACAGGATTGAATTTTATGAAATTTCAGACACTTGGGGTAATTAAATGTTTTGCTATGAAACCCATACCCTCTAAACCGAATTAGTGAAGCCATAATTGAATAATAATGTAATGATTTTCAGGTGAATTGCCGTCATGTTTAAAAATAACACCTTCATTGTTTGCATTCGCACCCTTCATAGTATAGTTTTACCACTCAGATTGCTTAACAAATACTTAATAATGAAGTGAAAAATACGGGTATTTTATACTTACCTCGTCAATGTTTTTATTTAAACGTTCCCACTTCGCAGCCCCTTTTTATAGCATTAAGCCCAATAATTTCAAAATGGCACAGTATGTGTTCCATAGCTGAACCTGTTTTAATACGTATATAATTATTCAAACCCTGATATGAATAAACTTACAAAATTCGTTACGTTTCTTTTAGTAATTACCTTTAGCTATGCAGGTGCACAGCTAAAAGTTACGGGTGGTATATCAAATGCAACATTAATAAACAATTTAGTTGGCCCCGGTGTAACGGTAAGTAATGTAGTAGTTAACTGCGGTGGCAAAAATTCAAATCAATATGGTACGTTTACTGCAACCACATCCACCGGCTTAGGTCTTACCAATGGTATATTAATGACAACGGGCAGTATTCAAAATGCTGCTATGGCGTATGATAATGATGATGGTATTTGTAATAATAATGGCTCAAGCCCTACCCAGGATGCTTGTGTTCAGGCAGATATTACAACTACACGTCAATACGATCAGTGTATAATAACTTTTAATATAGTGCCAAGTTGCGATACCTTTAATGTTAAATATGTATTTGCATCCGAAGAATATCCCATGTGGGTAGGTTCCAGGTATAATGACGCCTTTGGTTTTTTTGTTAATGGCCCTAAACCCGGTGGTGGTACATATAATTGTCAAAACGTGGCACTTATTCCGGGTACTACTACACCTGTTACCATTAATAATGTAAACTCGGGTAGCAATAGTGCTTATTTTAGAGATAATACTATGGGGTCAGATCCCAGCAATAGTACCATTAACTACGGTGGGCTTACTGTTCCGCTTGATGCTGTTATAGCCGTTGAGCCATGCGCTACTTATACTATGGAGCTTGTTGTTACCGATATTAACGATTGTCTATACGATTCAGGTGTATTTCTGCAGTACCAAGGCATTGCGTGTGTAGCAGATCAAACACTTGCTGTTTTACCTAAAACTGCAACAATCTGTGCCGGAAATCCGGTTACACTTACAGCTACTGGCATGGCTACCTATACATGGTCGCCTGCTACTGGCCTAAGTGCTACAGCAGGTGCTACTGTTACTGCTTCTCCAACTGTTACTACTAAATATATTGTAACCGGAGTCAATTCCTGCATTACTGAAAAAGACAGCGTTACAGTAACTGTTAATCCGGGACCTGTGCTAAATGTTACGCCAACAGCGCCTACTATTTGTGCAGGGGGAAGTGTAAACCTTACTGCATCGGGTTCCAGTGGTTCATACACCTGGTCTCCTGCTACTGGTTTAAGTTCAACAGCAGGTGCAACTGTAAGTGCGAATCCTTCTTCAACATCAACTTTTACTGTGTCAAGCACAGTTAGTGGTTGCACAGGTACCAAGCCTGTAACGGTTACTGTTATTCAAACGCCAACTGTCACTATTAATCCATCAGCGCCTTCAATATGTTCGGGCAATAACGCACTATTATCTGCTAGCGGAGCTACAAGCTATACATGGTCTCCGTTTACTGCACTTAGCGCTACTACGGGTGCCAACGTAAAAGCTAATCCATCTTCAACAACAACATATACTGTAACCGGTAGTGTAGGCGCGTGCCCGGGTCCACCTGCAACAGTGGTGGTAACGGTAAACCCTACACCAACACTGGTAGTTGCGCCTTCAGCGCCAACTATATGCCCCGGCGGTAATGTTGATTTAACTGTTACAGGTGCAGGTTCAGGTGCAAGTTATACATGGGCTCCTGCTACTAACCTTAATGCAACAACAGGCGATACCGTTAATGCAACACCGGTTTCAACTACGAGTTACACAGTTAGCGGAACCAGCGCTGCAGGTTGCCCCGGCACACCACAATCAGTTACTGTTACAGTTGCAGCATCACTTAATTTGGCTGTTACTTCGGTATCACCTTCAATATGCCTGGGCGGCAGCACACAATTAAATGCTACTGGCGCAGCTACCTACAGCTGGAAGCCTGCAGCAGGACTTAGTTGCACAAATTGCCCTAACCCGGTGGCTACACCTACAGCTACTACCACTTATACATTGGTAGGCACCAGCGGAAGTTGTTCCGATTCTATTACCAGCGTTGTTATAACCGTTAACCCACCACTGGGTGTAAGTATTACCGTTATGGGTATTAGTGCATCTATTTGCCCTAAAGATAGTATGGGTATGATAGGTAACGGGGCTACATCCTATTCATGGAGCCCATCAACCGGGCTGTCGTGTACTACTTGTGATACTGTTTATGCTAAACCAACTGTTGCAACAACATATACTTTAACGGGCAGTAACGGGTTATGTGCTTCTACTGCTACTCAGCTTATAACGGTTTATCCAACACCGGTTATAGGCCTTACTCCTACCAGTGGAACCATTTGCCAGGGCGATACGATTAGCCTCACTGCAAGCGGCCTTACAACATACAACTGGGCGCCTGATTCAGAATTGAATATACAAACAGGACCTGTTGTTATTGCAAGCCCTACAACAACAGTTACCTATACTGTAACAGGTAAGGGTACAGGCGGCTGTTCTGCAATAGATAGTACAGTGGTAACCGTAAACCCAAAACCAAACGTAGTTATAACTGCCAGCTCGAGTAAAACATGCCTAGGCAGCAGTGTGTCGCTTTCAGCTTCGGGTGCAGGAACGTATATATGGAGCCCGGCAACATCGCTAACACAAACAACCGGAGATACAACCACAGCTACACCAACCAATACTACTACCTATACCATTATTGGTACAAGCACGTTAAGTTGTTTAGATACTGTAACCTATACAATTAATGTAAATCCGTTACCTACTATAAACGTAACAACTTCTTCTAATACAATTTGTTCAGGTGATTCAATGCGGCTTATTGCCTCGGGTGCATCTACCTATGTATGGGGACCTGCAGTAAATATTACATCGCTAACGGGCGATACAGTATATGCTTTCCCAGGCACTACATCTAATTACTATGTTACAGGTAGGGATGCTAACGGATGTATAGCTAGCGATACATTAACCGTTACTATCGGTAATATTACAATCAATGCAAGGCCTGTTAGTAAGGCTATTTGCTTTGGTGATTCAACAGCAATTACTGCAGCCGGAGGTACAAATTATATCTGGTCGCCAGCGTCGAGCTTAAATTCTGCAACAGGTGCTACTGTTATGGCTACACCAACAACAACTACTACATATACGATTGTGGGTACACAAGGCCTGCATTGTAAAGATAGCACCACTATTACAATTACTGTAAATTCATTACCGGTGGTTACGGTATCAGCTAACGATTCATCAATATGTAGCAAGGGTGGGGTGGCTACGCTTACAGCAGGTGGTGCCAATACATACGCATGGAACCCTAGTTCAAGCCTTAGTTCATCTACTGGTTCACCGGTTGATGCCAATTCTTCCGGAGGTACCGTTACCTATACTGTTACAGGAACTGACGGCAATGGATGTAAAGATACCGCCAGCCTTACTATTACCGTGTTACCGACACCGGTTCCAATAATTAATTCATCAGCTGGCGACACCGTTTGCCCTGGTAAATCAACCACCTTAACTGCAAGTGGCGCAACCACGTATAAATGGAGCACAGGCGCTACCACAAGTGCAATTAATGCAACACCTTCGGGTAACACTACTTACTGGGTAATTGGTACAAGCGGAGGCTGTTCTGATACAGCGCGTATAACAATTAACGTTTATAACCTGCAAGCAACAACAATAAATGAAGCAATATGTATTGGTTACCCTGCCACATTTACTGCATCTGCTACAGGAGGCAAAGTATCATATACTTATGTATGGAGCAATGGACTTGGTACCGCTCCGGGGCCTATAACTATACCATCAGTTAGTGCATCTGGTTTTTATGTATGCACAGTTACCGATGCTTGTAAAACAAGCATAAACGATACTGTATTTATAAATGCCCTGCCAAACACGAATGCTAAATTTACTGCCACGCCTAACCCAATTTTGGGTGGGCAATATGTTGGTTTTGTAAATACAAACAGCGGTGCAAACCAGTGGTACTGGACCTTTGGTGATGGCAGCTCTGTTCATGATTCATTCCCGTATTACCAGTATAACGTGCCGGGCACCTACATTGTAACCCTTATTACCAATAACCAATTTGGTTGTGCCGATACATCACACGATACTGTGGTGGTTACCGAAGGCATTTATGTACCTAACGTATTTACACCTAATGGCGATGGAAGCAACGATGTTTTTCATGTAACGGCAGGCGGTTTAAAAACTTACGACATAACCATATTTAACCGCTGGGGCGAAAAAATATTTGAAACCAATTCGCCTAATACCGATTGGGATGGAAACAGCCAGGCAGGCGTAGCCGAATCAGATGGTATATATTATTACCTGCTTACTGCAACCGATTATAATGGTAAAGATTATAAAATGCAGGGCTATATACAGCTGATTAGATAATTGTGAATGATAAATGGTGAGTGGTGAACGAATCGGAAATTAGTTCGCATTCTCTGTTTTTTTATGATATTGGTAAAGTAAATTGCAGGTCTTCGCGCGGACTCAGATTGACGCTTTATTCCTTCTCCTTTTTCAGGAGAGGGTAGGGTGAGGTCGAAGTTTATTAGGTCATTTCGAGGACATGTCTTTCTTAATTCGTAATTCTTAATTAAGTTGCATCCCAACCCCGTAATTAACAAGCTATTTAGGCATGGTTAATAAAAACATAACAGGGGGTATTTTGTTTTTACAGAATAATTGCATAAATTTGTCAGTGATTAACAGACAATTGAAGGAATTTATTTGTGTTAAATAATTCATAACTGAATATGAAAAATATATTTACTACCCTAAACCTTATTCTTAAAAACAAGCAAATTAAAAGCCTTGTAGTGGCTTTTATATGTTTGTTGCCGGTATTGGCTATTGGCCAGGTAGGTGAAAAACAGAGTGGAAATGCAAGCCCTGTTGTGGCGCAGAAAAACGGCGCTGTGCAAGCTGAGCAAGGCAATGCATCTGAGGGCAACAAGCCCAAAAAACTTTGGAGCATCAACCCATTCGATCACCAGGTGTTTGTTGAAAATAGGGGACAGTTTAATAATGTATTAAAAAGCAACGCCCCCGTTTTGTTTTATGCTATGGTTGGCGGTGCAAAGCTATATTTTACCCCTAAGGGTGTAGTGTACGAATATGATGCAAAAGTGGTAGATAAGGAGGCAACGGAAATAGAAGAAGAAAGAGAAAGGGAAAATAAAGAAAAGGGCAAAAAACACAGAAGATTAGGAGACCCTGATGAAATGCGTTATAAAACTATACCTCATTTTGTCTCAGCTGAATGGCAAGGTGCTAACCCAAAGGTAACCCTAAGTGCGGAGGGAGAATTGCCAAATTACTATACCTACGGGGTTGATGAAAGCAGAACCATAAAAGCTAATTTGTTTAAAAAAATTACTTACACCAATATTTATCCGGGTATTGATTTGGTATATACGTTTAACGAAAATAGAGATCAGATTAAGTACGCGGTTATAGTGCATCCTGGCGCAGATGTATCGCAACTGAAATTTAAATACAGTGGAGACGCACAAACCCACGTTGACGAAAAAGGGAATATTGTAACCAGCGGAACAGAATTACAAAACCATAATTTAACTGAATTTGCACCGGTAAGTTATTACCAGGATGGTGGTAATGTAAAAGTAAATTATGCTTTACAAAACGGTGTTGAATCATTTACAGTTAATGGTGGGTACGATAAGAGCCGTACATTAATTATTGACCCGGCTATTAATCCGGGCTTTACAGGTTCCTACGATGTACCATATGATCTGGATTATGATAATGCGGGAAATATTTGGGCTTACGGGGCATATAGCCCGCACCAGTTAAGTATGATAAACCCTGCTGGTAGTGTGGTATGGACATTTAATACTTCAACTGTAACTATACATCCTCCCGGAGGGAAACCTGCGCAAGGATTTGACGAAGATGATTATGGAGGATTTTGTGTAGATAAAGTTGGTAAATTAGGTTATATATCTGAAGGCTTTAATCCCTATGGTGCAGGAATGATTAAGGTTAATTCGAGCGGATCGCTTGTTAGCCAGTTCAATGGTTCAGGGTCGATGCTTGAAATGTGGAGGATGCAGTATAACATATGTACAGGTAAAATTTTAGTTGGTGGTGGTGGAACAAATAATCCCAGTGGGCAGGTGGCAGAGGTTAATACAACTTTTTCATCCTTAACTTCATATGATATTTATGCTAAAACTACGGGTAATGCAAGTACAGGTAAAGATATTGACCGTATGTGTATTGATCCTACAGGTAGTCCGGCTTATATGGACTATGTTTCTTCAGCAACCCAGGTTACTGCGGCAGGATATCCGAAGGCCAACAAGTTTAATACTCTACTAAGCCTTAATATTCCAATACCGGGATCAGGTGTTGCTACGCGTGTTGTTGATCCTAGCGGGCAGGCGTTGTTAGAATTGGGAAGTAATTATTATATAGGCCCTGGTATTGACCCGAACGGTAGTCAATCGGTAACAACCTGCGGGTTTAACGGAATGGCAGCCAGCCCGGGTTGGTTATATGATTGGGACGGATATACTTTAAGAAAGTTGAATAAGGGAACCTTGGCAACAAGTGGAACTGTTGCCATCTCTGCATATAATACCAATAAAACCAATGGGTATAATTATGCAAATGCCGGTGGTGGCAGAAACTTCCAGGAAACTGATGTGTATTATGGCGGTTTAGCAGCTGATGCTTGTGATAATGTATATGTAGGCAATGTTGTAAAGGCAACTAATACACCTGAAGTAGTAGTTTATAATTCGGCCCTCGTTTTGCAAGCAGGCTCAACTATTTCGCCACTACCTAGCTACCCCTATGCTGTGGTGTTAGGTGTAAACGATTCTATAATATATGTTTGTGGCGGTCCTTGTTCCAGTTCTCCTTATGGTACTACAGGTAGCGGTTTTGTGGAAGCTTGGGCCAATAATATAAAAACAGTAACAACCTCTGCTAATGCTGTAAATACTACATGCGGTCTTAATAATGGTAAAGATTCAGCCAGCCTTAAGTTATGTGGTGCTGTTCAAGCAGGTGTAACTTATTCCTGGTCTCCGGGTGGGCAAACCACACAGGTGGTAACCGGTTTAGCACCGGGTACTTATACTGTTACTATGGAAATTGGCTGCGGTAATTATTACCAGGCAGTTGCTACAGTAGGCGGTTCTAGCCCTATACCACCAAGTGGTGTTACGGCAAATGCCAATACACCATTGTGTGTAGGTTCAACATTAAATTTAAGTGGCGGCGCAACAGGTGCAACCACATGGAGTTGGACAGGGCCTAATAGCTTTACATCAAGTTCTCAAAACCCTAGTATAAGTAATGTTACCGCTGCTAATGCCGGTACCTATAATTTAGTTGCAAGTAATTCATGTGGCGTAGCTTCTGTGGTTCCGGTTACTGTTGTAGTAAACCCTAACCCAAGCGTTTCGATAGCTGGTGCTCCTTCGGTAACTATTTGCCAGGGGCAATCAACGCTATTATCGGCTAGCCCTAGTGGATTATCGTCCTATACATGGACTGCATCCCCAGCTACAGGTAATTTAAACAATACAACATACGATACTACCACAGCCAGCCCAACGGTGACTACTGTGTATACAGTAATAGCTACTGATGGTAATGGTTGTAGCAATGCTGCAGCTCCGGCTACCATAACGGTAAATGTCAATCCTTCACCAACTGTTTCGGTATCATCTTCTGTTCCTTCAGATAGTATTTGTTCGGGTGGTTCAATAACATTAACATCTAGTGTTACACCGGGTGGTGGTACCTATTCATGGAACACTACACCGGCACAAACAACGTCGGCTGTAACGGTATCTCCGTTAACTACTACTACCTATGTTGTAACATATACTACAGCTGCGGGTTGTTCTACAGGCTCAAAAGCGGCAGATACTACTGTGGTAACGGTAACACCTACGCCAACATTAACAGTGGGTCCTTCATCCAGCTTAACTATATGCCCGGGCGATTCTGCACATATATATGTTTCGGGTGCAGGTACCTATAGCTGGAACACAGGTGCAACTACCGATAGCATATGGGTGAAACCTTCTTCTAATAGTACTTATACGGTTAATGGCTCGAACGGTAAATGTCCTGCAGCAGCTGCTGCAACAGTAACCGTAAATGTGGGTGTACTTACCGTAGGTATTAAATCATCTGGTGGTACAACGGTATGTTCGGGCGTACCTGATACACTAACCGAATTTGGTGGTGCAACCAGCATTACCTGGAGCACAGGTGCTACTACAAACCCTATTATAGTTACGCCAACCCACGATACTACATTCTACGTGAATGGTTCTTCCGGTTTGGGTTGCAGTGCGAGTGATACAATAAAATTAAAAGTGAATGTTACACCAACGGTTGTATCTGTAAGTGTTAACGATTCTTCGGGTACTGTTTGCCCTGGAGATACTACACAGGCATTTGTAAAAGATAGTGGAGTGGGGCCGTATATTTATAGCTGGAGCACAACACCGGTACAAACACACGATACAGCGTATGGCCTTGGTGCAGGTACTTATACTGTTACTGTAACATCGGCTAACGGTTGTGCTGCATTAACTACCAACACGGTTACTATAACTACCAAGAATATTGTGGTTACTGCAACTGCAAGTGGTGGAGGTAATATATGTACAGGGGGTAGTGGTTCAACGTTAACTGCTACTGGCGCTAATAATTATGTATGGTCGCCCGGTGTGGGACTTACTCCTACAACATCGTCCACTACTACAGCAAACCCAGATTCGACAGTTACCTATACTGTAACAGGTACTACAACAGGTAAGTGTTTAGCTACGGCCACGGTTACAGTAACCGTTAACCCAACACCAACCTTAACGCTTAACCTTAAGAATAAAGATACTGCCGTATGTACAGGTGGTAGTATTAACATTAGTGTAGGTGGTGCTGGTGCAGGTGGCAAATATACATGGTCTCCAAATTCAAGCTTAACCCCAACTTCGGGCCCGACTGTGGTGGCAACACCAACGGCAACTACTACCTATGTAGTAACCGGAACAACAGCGGCAGGATGCTCGGCAAATGATACTATAGTTGTAAAGGTAGTGGCTACACCTACTACCATTGTAACGGTAACAGGTGGTAACGATACGGTATGTACCGGTAAGTCAATTACCTTAACAGCCAACGGCGGCGGCGGTGCTACGTATTCATGGAGCCCCGGTGGATCTACCAATGCATCGGTAACCGTTACTAATGTTACCAGTGCATCTACATATACTGTAACCACTACCAATGCAGGTTGCTCGGTTAAAAACACACAAGATATAAATGTGTTCCCCGGATTAGTTATAAATATGTTACCTACCACCAATGGTTGTAGCGGAAGGCCTGTAGATATAGGCGCTACGGTCTCTGGCGGTAATCCGTTACCGGGTTATACGTATGTATGGTCTCCGGATGTGGGTGGAACAATGACAGGCCCTGGCCCTTATTCAGTGCTTTCATCTAACCAAACATATACCTGTACTGTAACCGATGGTTGTAAAGCAACTGCTACTGGTACCACACAGGTTATAGTAACACCAACACCTGTTGCAGGGTTTGTTCCAATGCCGGCAGATTCGGTGCTTGCAGGTGGTTACTTATCGTTTAAAAATACCAGTACCGGTGGTTCTACCTACTATTGGACCTTTGGTAATGGCTCTACATCCGATAGCGCTTTCCCATACGAGCAGTTTCTTATACCGGGTAACTATATTGTAACCCAATGGGTAGTTAGCGCAGCTGGTTGCCGAGATTCAATAAGTGATACAATTTTGGTGAAACAATGGATTTTTATACCAAACGTATTTACACCTAACAACGACGGAATAAACGACGTGTTCCACGTTACTATGGCTGGTGCCAAATCTTACCACATTGAAATATTTAACCGTTGGGGTGAGCAGGTATTTAATGCTAACGATCCTAATATTGACTGGAACGGAAGAAGCCCGGCCGGTGTGAGAGAATCGGATGGTATATATTACTATCAAATAATTGCAACGGACTATACAGGAAAGAACTATAACCTCGATGGCTATGTGCAAATTATAGGCTCGGCCGGACAGTGATAAAAAACTAAATATGTTAAACAAAAAATCCTCTGAAGAAATTCAGGGGATTTTTTTATTATAATAAGTCATGTTGAGGCTCTCGAAACATGTTCCGATAATCATAAGGTTTATGATGCGCTCAGACTGACCGTTTAATTATAAAACCTATGTTATTTAATGGTGAAGCCCCTTTAGGGGTTTGAGTAAACAAATTAACTTTCTATTACCCAAATGGACACTTTTTACGAGTTCGTTTTGAATAAGTTACGCAGAACCAATTATATTATTCTTTTAGAAGAAAAAGTAAAACCTATTTGTTTTAGATGCGTTTACCCATAGAGAAAGCGGTTTTAACCCCGAAAATGCTTAACATATGGTAATTTTTAACTGTTTGGTAGGTTGAGTGCTTAAATTGGCAGTTCGCCCTGAAAGGCTTAATAACAAACAGAAAAATGAGTTTTTGTTCTGATTTTTAAGGAAAAAAGTTAGAAACAGGTTGAAAAAAGTAATAATGAAAGCATATTTATATCGTATAAATAGGTAAATTAGGCACAAAATTTTGGGTGTTAGTTGAATAATAGTCAGTAAAAAACGGTTTAGCCCAACCTTTTAAAGTTTTTGATACTCTAGTATATATAGTTAGCTGAATAAATAACATACATAAACCTGAATGAAGAAACCTTACCCACTACATTTTCAAGTACTTAGAAAATGTTTTAACCGTAACGCGGTTCTTTATGTGTTACTTATTGCAATTGGGTTATTTGGTAGTTTAACGGCTACTTCCCAAACTGCAATTCATCCGGTAGTTAATGATAAACCCAAACGTGAAAGCGAAATAAACAGAGCAACGCGTGAGGAAACAACGGAGCCAATAGTAAATAGAGAGAAGCCGGAAAGCTCAGTTATCACAGAAACACAAACAGGTGAAAGAAAGGGCCATGCATTTACAGTCCATGTTTTCGACCATAAGGTATTTATTGAAAACCAGGGGCAATATGACGGCGAATTTGATAGCAAGGAAAAAATACTGTTTCACGCAAAATGGAAGGCCGGGCAAATAAAAGCATATTTTACACCGAATGGTATTAAATACAGGCATACCTATTTTGTGGTTGACAGTACCAAGGTAGATAATGATGGGGATAAGGAAGAAAAGGGAGATAAGGAAGCACCTCACATTGCTATACATCAAGATGTTTCTGTTACCTGGGTTGGGGCCAGCAGTAATGTGGCTATAGTGGCAGGCGATAGGCAAAATTATCCTATGACATTCTCTCTTCAAGAGGGATATAACAAATACAGGTCTATATCGGTAGGGGTATTTAAAAAAGTGACCTATAAGAACATGTACCCGGGTATTGATATAGAGTATATATTACCCGAAGGAGCTAATGCTAAGAATGATTTGAAATATACTATTATTGTTCACCCGGGTGCCGATCTGTCGCAGGTGAAATTAAAATATACCGGTGCCAAAGGCATACACTTAGATAATGCAGGGAACGCTGTTGTGGAAAATAATATTAGCAGTTGCACAGATTATGCACCAATAAGTTCTTACCAGGAAGGCGGAACAGCCAATGTGAAATATGTAATTAATGGTACCGAAGAATCATTTGAAGTAGAAGGTGGATATGATAACACGAAGACCCTCGTTATTGACCCTACCAGTACATGGACCAAGGGCCTTACAGGTTTTGGTGCAAGTACCTATGATGGTAATACGTATGGTGGTGCATATAAAGTAGACTTTGATTATAATGGGAATGTGTTTGTATTTGGAGATTGGTACCCTGTAGAGGTATCGATGTATAACTCAGCAGGTACGCTTAAATGGACCCATGCTGCTTTTACGTATGATAATGGAAACGGTGGTTATTACCAGAGTTATGACGGAGATTTTGCGGTAGATAAAAATACGGGTGAGGCCTATATTGGGCAGGGGTATGATGCTGGCGGAGCATGGTCGGAAAAGATAAGCCCTTTAAATGGTTCAATGTTAAGTAATGTAAATGCGGGAGCTAAGTTCTCAGAAATGTGGAGGTTTGCTTTTAGCGCATGCACCAGCCAGATAGTGATTGGTGGTGGTGGTACCAATAGCCCCAGCTCGCAGGTTGCTATGATGGATACCAATATGGCTGCTATAGTTCCTCAGAATCCATTGGGAGTTGGAGATGGAGGCCATGATGTGTATTCTATGGCATTAGATCCAACAGGTGATTCTGTTTATATGGCTGTACCCCAAGTGGAGATCTCGCATGACGGATCATTTAACAACTATACTTTTGTTGTGCCAGTTCCAGCACTTAAACCTTATAAGTGGGCTACTCCTAATAATTACGCTTTCGAGGAATTTAATTCTGTAACCTTTATGGGGCCGGGAGCAAACCCTTTAAATGCAGGCCCAGGTAATACGGCTAACTCAATGAGTGGCATGGCTGTGAGTCAGAAATATATTTATATGTATGATGGAGGTTATGTGGCACAATATAATAAGTTCAACGGCAATCAAATTGGAGGATTTCTTGTTATCAATGGAGGAGGAAATGAATATAACCAGGCAGGTATAGCTACAGATGGTTGTGGTAATGTCTTTGTTGGTGATAATAATAAAATAGATACCTATAATTCGTCATTAGGCGGTGGAGCATCTACCACGGTACCAGGTACAGGTGGAGGTAACACCGTTTATGATATAGAGATGGGTGTTAATCAGCAATATCTTTATGTATGTGGTAATGGTTTTGTGGCTGTAATGGCTAACCCAATATTTAGTACTGCTATTGCTAACCCAACTATCGCGGTTACTAATACTACATGCGGTTTAAGTAATGGTTCGGCAACTGCAAACTTAACCGTGTGCGGTGCAGCACCGGTTGGTACAATAACTTATAAATGGTTACCGGGCGGTCAATCTACCCAAACCATTAGCGGCCTTGCTGCAGGTACTTACACTGTAAGTATTAGTATTGGTTGTGGTACAAAATATACAGCAACAGCAACTATTGGTACATCTACTGCACCCAGCTTAATTGCAGCCGCAACCCCGGCTACTATTTGTCCGGGTTCTTCAACAACCTTAAGTGCAAGTGGCGGTTCAGGTGCAAGTACATATAACTGGAGCACAGGGCAAAACGGTACCAGCAGCATATCGGTAAGCCCTTTATCTAATACTACTTATACCGTAACCGATGCTACTTGTGGTACATATAGTACAACTATTACAGTAAACGTAAACTCACCGCCTCCGGCCCCAACATTGGGTAGCAATAGCCCTATTTGTTCCGGCCAAAATCTTACCCTTACTTCAAGTGCAGCAGGTGCAACAGGTTATACCTGGGCTGGGCCTAATGGTTTTACTGCAAATACTGCAAATACTGGTGTAACAAGTGCCACAACAGCAGCTGCGGGTATATATACGGTTACAGCAACTAATGGTACGTGTACCTCTACTAACACCATTAACGTTACTATTAATGCAACACCTGCCACACCAAGTGTAGGAAGCAACAGCCCTATATGTGCCGGTGCAACGCTTACCCTTACTACAACCAGTGGTGGGCCTACCTATAACTGGAGTGGGCCTAATCTTTTTGCATCGGGTTCGAAAAACCCTAATATACCAAGTGCAACTACTGCGGCTTCGGGGATTTATACATTAACAGTAACATCGGGTAGTTGTACTAGCCTTCCTGGTACCGTTACCGTAACCGTAAATGCAGTGCCTGCGCAACCTACTGCTAACAGTAACAGCCCTGTATGCGCTGGTCAGAATATTAGCCTTACTTCGTCCGGTACCGGTGGCATCATTAGTTGGACCGGCCCTAATGGCTTTACTGCAAATACTGCCAACACAACTGTTACATCAGCAACTGCGGCGGCTTCAGGTACATATAATGTTACCTATGCTTCGGTAGCGGGTTGCCCTAGTGTGGCGGGTAGCGTGGCCGTAACAGTAAATCCTTTACCTGCAAACCCAGTGGCAAGTGCTACAGCTACATCGGTTTGCGCAGGTGGTACTATTAATCTTACAACTACCAGTACAGGCCCAACCTGGTCATGGACGGGACCTAATGGTTTTACATCTAACATACAAGACCCTAGTATACCTAATGCAACCATAGCCGCAGGAGGAACTTATACGCTTACCGTATATTCTGCCGCCGGATGTGCATCGGCTATACCAGGCACCGTAACAATTACAGTAAATGCGGTACCTGCTACACCAACATTAGGTGGACTTAGCCCAATATGTTCGGGCCAAACGCTTAACCTTACAGCGTCAGCAGGAGCTACAGGGTACAATTGGACCGGACCTAATAGTTTCACAGCCAATACTCAAAACACCAATATAACCAACATTACTACGGCGGCATCGGGCACTTACACCCTTGTAGCAACGGGCGCAGGTGGTTGCAGTAGCTTACCTGCTTATATAAATATTACAGTTAACCCAACACCTGCTGCACCTACAGCAAGTAGTAACAGCCCAATATGTGCGGGAACTACGCTTACACTTATGGGTAGTAATGGTTCATCAACTTATAATTGGACCGGACCTAATGGGTTTACATCAAATATCCAGGGCCCTAGTATAACTTCTGCAACAGTAGCAGCAGCAGGTACATATTCATTAACCACAACTTCGGCTTTAGGTTGTACCAGCGGCAATGGAACTGTAGTTGTAACTGTTAACCCTCTGCCAGCTGCACCAACGGCGGGTAGTAATAGCCCAATATGTTCCGGAGCTAATCTTTCCTTAACTGCAAGTAATGTTGCAGGTGCTACGGGCTATAATTGGACAGGCCCCAACTCATTTACTTCTAATGTCCAGAATACTGGTGTTACATCAGCCACTACTGCAGCAACAGGCACATACATTGTTAACGCAGTTGAAGGTACCTGCGCAGGCCCAACAGCATCGGTAACGGTGGTTGTTAACCCTACACCTACCTTAAGTATAGCCCCTGTGGCCGTAACCATATGCCCGGGTGCCACTGCAAGCCTTACTGCAAGCAATACCGCAGGCGCCGGTGCATATACATGGACACCTAATACTGCTATTACACCAAGTACTGGTGCTACTGTAACGGTTAACCCTACAGTTACTACTACGTATACCGTAAATGAAACCAGTTCCTTGGGATGCCCTGCTTTACCAAAAACAATTGTAATAACTGTTGCTAATTCATTAACCGTTACTGTTACACCTGCATCACCTGCTATATGTTCGGGCGATAGTGTTCAGTTACAGGCTTCCGGTGCAAGCTCATTTACATGGAAGCCTTCCACCGGTTTAAATTGTACAACTTGTCCTAGCCCATGGTCGAAACCCGCAGGCCCTGTAACATATACAGTTGTTGGTGCCAGTGGTTCATGTAAAGATTCTGCCAATGCAACTGTAACTATAAATCCTACACCAACAGTTAATATTGTAATATCAGGTATTGCTGCATCAATATGTCCCGGCGATAGTATGGGAATGACGGCCAGCGGAGCAGGCGCAGGCGGTACGTATACCTGGACACCTGTTACCGGCTTAAGTTGTACCAGTTGTCCTAACCCTAATGCAGGCCCGGGTTCAACTACCACCTATACAGTTACCGGAACAAACACATTTGGATGTAAATCTACGGCTACGCAGGTAATAACGGTTTATCCGAAACCTGTAATTACTATGACAACCAGTAAGCCTATTATTTGCGCAGGCGATACAACTACCTTACGTGCTTCAGGCGTTACTACTTATAATTGGGCGCCCGATTCTGAACTGAATGTTCAAACCGGCCCTGTGGTTATTGCAGGCCCTACAGTAACTGTTACATATACTGTAACCGGTAAAGGCACGGGCGGCTGTAAAACTAAAGATAGTGTAACCGTAACCGTAAACCCAAAACCTAGTGTAACCATTGTTCCACCTAACCCTTCGGTATGTGCCGGAACAGGAGTACCGTTAACAGCAAGTGGTGCTAATACATATGCATGGAGTCCTACAACAGGTCTTGTACCAACTAATGGCTCTGCAATAACTGCTACACCCGGCGGCACAACTACCTATACAGTAATTGGTACAAGTTTATTAGGCTGTAGAGACACTGTAAATGAAACGATAACTGTAAATCCTAACCCAACAGTAACTGTTTCACCGGCTACACCTGCAATTTGCTTTGGCGATTCTGCTAACCTTATTGTGAGTGGTGTAGGAGCAGGTGCTACATACGCATGGTCGCCTTCCACAGGTTTAAATAATACCAATACCGATTCGGTTTGGACAAGTCTTGGAGCTACAGGAACTTATACTGTAACAGGTACTACCGCGGCTGGTTGCAAAGGCACTGCCAATGTAACCGTAACAGTAGGTACGCTTACTGTAACTGCTGTAGCCGCAAAAACAACATTGTGTTCAGGTTCATCTACCAAAATAACTGCATCGGGCGCAGGAAGCTTTACCTGGAAACCTAATACCGGCTTAAGCGGAACTACAGGATCAGTAGTTATAGCCACACCTTCAGCAACCACTACCTATACTGTAATTGGTACTTCGTCGGGTGGCCTGGCATGTTCCGATAGTGCATTTATAACAATAACTGTAAATACAACACCAACCATAACTGTTACACCTGCTTCTAAACTACTTTGTTTCGGAGCGCCTGGTGATACCATTCATGCAACAGGTGCTGGTACTGGTGGTACATACGCCTGGAAACCTAATATTGGTGTAACCAATGTTGCAGGAGACTCCACGGTTATTGTTGACCCGTCGGCTACGGCTACCTATACCATAACCGGTACTACTGCTTTGGGATGCCCTGCTACCGCAACATTTACCATGACCGTAGATAAGGTAACAGTTACGGCTACAACAGTCCCTTCACCAGCATCTATATGCGCAGGTTCTTCATTAACTATTACCGCAAAGGGTGCAACTACATTTATATGGTCGCCTAAAAATGGCTTGAATGATACGAACACTTCAGTTGTGATTGATACTGCTACCACTTCATTTACTTATAAAGTTGTGGGTACTGATGCATTGGGTTGTAAAGACTCTGTAAATGTTCCGGTAACTGTTAATCCTTTGCCTATTGTAAAAATCACAACTGCCGATAGCGTACTTTGTAACGGCGGGTCTACTATACTGAATGCTACGGGTGCAAGTACCTATACCTGGTTACCTGCAATAGGCTTAACTCCTGCAAGTGGTTCCAGTGTGTCGGCATCTCCATCGGGTACGGTTGTTTATACTGTAACAGGTACAAGTGCAGCAGGCTGTTCAAACACAGCAAGTATATCGGTAACTATAAATAGCACGCCTACAGTTTCAATTAACCTTTCGGGTGGCAACACATTATGTGCAGGCCAACCATATACTATGACCGGAACGGGGGCTACAAACTATCTATGGTCTCCGGCAACCGGCTTAAATACAAATACAGGTGCTACAGTACGCGATTCGAT
Source organism: Bacteroidota bacterium (assembly GCA_013285655.1). GTDB lineage: Bacteria > Bacteroidota > Bacteroidia > JABEUT01 > JABEUT01 > JABEUT01. Next base: position 1,126 of record JABDHI010000022.1, on the reverse strand, counting down.
TACCACCGGACCTATTACATATAAAGTAATTGGCTCGAATGGTACTTGTAAAGATAGTGCTACTGCCACGTTAAATATATTCCCTGCTTTGGTTGTTACACCTGTACCAGATTCTATGTGTTCCGGTAAGAACTCACAAGCCCAGGTACAAGTAAATGTTACCGGTGGCGATCCAAGCTATGTTTACAGCTGGAGTAATGGAATTACAGGCAATGGCCCTGGCCCTTATGTTGTGATACCTAACGGTACTACTGTATATACCTGTACGGTAACTGATGCCTGCGGAAGTTCAAGCACAGCCAACGATACAGTAAAGGTGAACGTAGGGCCTACAGCCGGCTTTATACCAACGCCTGATACTATTATGGGTGGACAATTTGTATCGTTTGTAGATACCAGTAAAAATGCAACCAGCTGGCAATGGACCTTTGGTGATGGCGGAATATCAGATAGCGCTTTCCCTTACTACCAATATGTACAACAAGGCCAATATGTGGTTGTGCTTATTGTAAGCAACATTACAGGATGTACCGATACAGCTACGCATATAGTATATGTTACCGAAGGAATATTTGTACCAAACGTATTTACACCTAACGGCGATGGTGTAAATGATGAGTTCCATGTAACGGCAGGTAGTTTAAAGACTTACCATATTGAAATATTCAACCGTTGGGGCGAGCGTGTATTTATGGCCGATTCGCCTGAAACAAATTGGGATGGACGAAGTGAGAGCGGTGTGCAGGAATCGGATGGTGATTATTATTACCTGATTAAAGCTACCGATTATAGCAACAAGCCATTTAACTTACATGGCTACATACAGCTAATAAGAAATTAACTGAGGAGGAACGGATAGATCACAACAAAAAAGTCTCGCAGAAATGCGGGACTTTTTTTTAGGAGATTATTGTGGATGAGCTATACCTCAAAACCCATTACCAACACATCATCCGTTTGTTCAGTACTCATTTTCCAATCGGTAAATATGTTTTCGAGTTCGGTTTTTTGTACGTTAAAAGGAAGATTACTTATTTGCAACAGCATATTCTTTAAGCGTGTGGTCGATAGTTTTTTACCTGTCATAAAACCAAATTGTGATGCATAACCATCGCTGCACAAATAA
>JABDHI010000021.1 GCA_013285655.1 Bacteroidota bacterium | reverse complement strand
CAACGGCTTGCTCTTCGTGCCTGAAATCTTTATCTTCATTGATGCCCTCACAAAATATGTCAATCTCGCCCTGAAGTGTAGTGTTGTAACATATCTTTTCAGCTTCTTCAATCTTGCCTTTACCATCACCACCGATAGGTGTGCTTGAACGAGATACGGCACTGTTAGGGAAGATATCACGAAGGAGGCCTAACATGGTAATGATATGGCAGAAGTCGTCCTCCACTTCTTCGAAGAGCATGAGATCCTTGGTAGGATAACTCATAGCCTGCCATTTTAGGGCCGCATTGGTAATTAATATTTTGCCCTGATCTTCACGAAGGCCATAACGCCTGTGATAATCTTCTTCAATCAATTTACGTTCTTCAGGATCCAATGGCAATCCTCCAGCATCATCACCACCGGCTGAAGATAATATACCCATAGCGCCGCGGTCCTGCAACAACACGTTACGGGTATTCATAGCCATTTGAATGTTGCTAATAATCGTTTTGTTTATTAGCAGTTTCGATGTACCGAAATAGTACTGATCCATAGGACCGTCAACCGATAATATTATTTCTCCTGGCTTATAGAACTTAGGCGATGCGTTCGGGAACTGGTTATTGATATGCTCGTAATACTCAATAATGTCTTCGATGGCCGTTTGCTGGAATAGCTTGCCGGTAGGTATTATTTTCATCTCACCCATTGGCAGGTTCCACATTATCTTTGGAGCTGATACGGTCGTGGGCTTATTCTTGTATGTAAGGTTAGTTGAGTAAACAGACCTGAAGAAGGACCATTGCGCCAAGAAGTCTGCCTTGGTCTGAAGGCAATTAGGGCGTTTTAAGAGGTCCAATGTTGGATGCTTGTATATTGGCTTGGTTAGATCCGGTTCGCCGTTCTTATCGACCTTATACATGAAGAATTTGGCATTCTTGAACATGCAAGCTTTCTTGGCAATAACGCTTTCAAGTATTGGGATAGACTTAACAACCAGCATCAGGTTGTTAGTATCGATTATTACCGGAAGCTTTCTGTTGAGGAATTGATTAAACCAAAGTGGATAAAACGGTACTGATTCCGTAAGGTTCTCACGCCATATCTGGCTGAATGCTGAACCATATCCCCATATTCTGCGTTCCCCTTCCATGCTTTATATTTATGAAAGGGGCAATCTTTCAATCACAAAAATAGTAAATTATTTGTTTATTAGTTCAGTTGATTACTTAGTAATAACATTTTATTGATGAGCTTATTCATTTCAGTAACGAATACCGGATTGCGCCATCCGAAGTAAATACGCTTCCATTGTAGCTTTATAAGCCTGTTGGTTATGATTTCAGTCTGGCGGTTCCAGAACAGTATCTCTAAGCTGACGATCTCTGCCATTATAATAGCATTCTAGCGTTGTTAGATTGGCGCATGCATTCTATCCTCCACATATTGCCTTCGCTGTTATGTCTGTATCCTGATGCTGGTTTACTTTCGATAAATGATAACCATCCGCAAAATGTCAATAGTTTATTCATCATAACTGCCACCATTTGCGTTTTGGCTGATTCATTTTCTCTTCCAATAATATAAGCTTCGCCTTCAGTACTTCCATTTCAGGATTAAGCTTTTCTTCTATTACCTCACGGACCATCAAGCAGGTCCCGCGGTTATCCTGAAACATGGTATGCACACGCCATCCTTCTTTAGCCAGATCGTTAAGCTTCTTCTTGGCCTTTTCGGTTTCCAGTATACCGGCTTGGCCATGCTCTGTTTTGCGGAAATCGGTAATGGTTTCAATGTAATCGTATTCTACTGCCATGGTAATAAGTTTTTAAGGCGATTAAATAATGATTGCTTTTTAGGCTTATACTGTAGCTTACCTTCTATTGAAGCTGTAGCGATATGTCTTTTGCGCAGGTTATCCATTTGTTGGGTCCAGCGCAAACGTTCTGTTAGAGTTATTAGTTTCATCCTGGTAGTTTTAAATTATTACCCATTTCTTCCATAAATACTTGATATATTTCTGTTGATGTGTATTTCTTACCATTGTAAAGCCATAAGCTATGTTGGTTCGCAAGAGGTGGTATTTTCTTATCTGCCACCCATTGATTGAAAGCATTGATATAGAACATGTTATTTTCGTCAGATGTCATATATGAAGTTTGGTTAATATCCATGTTCCTGTTTTTCTTGCCCATGCTTCAGCTCGTGCTGGCCAGTTATCCCAATGCGCCTGACATATAAACTCCTGACAATCCTCGCACCAGGTACATGCATGTGTGTTAAAATCCTTGTTATTCTCTCTACAAACACCACATACTTCCCATTGGGTAAAGCTGACTTTTGCCGGTTGATTGCAATTAATACACATTTTGACAAATATATGTAATATTATTTATATTATAATAGGCGTTTTATGTAAACAGATGTGGCAAGAATCCTTGTATGAACTTAGATAAACCCGACATGCTATCAGGCGCATCATCATGCTGTTTACTGCTACCATCCTTCATGTAGCTCTGAAGCTGATTCATAAACTTATCGTATGGTGACCCAGGGAGATATTCTGATGGGTCCAAGAAGTAACAATACTCTTTAATGAATCCATACTCAAGCAAAATGCGTGTATGTTTTTGAGCTGTATTGTTAACTTTCAATACCTTGGCCACACCAACCTCTTTCCTCAGATCACGGATAAAGCCAGCTCCTTGGCTATTACTTTCGACACGATTGTACTTAACCAGGTTACGTTTCATTGCCTCTACAACCATTGGCATGGTTATATCAATATTATCCTGGGTAAATATTACTTCAGTAATGTACACTCGTTGTGGCCATATCTTAGATATAGGCATTGCCAAATAATCATCACCCTCATCAGCCACGTCGGTATAAGCCAATACTGCAGGATCTTGCTTGAGCCATTCCTTATCCTTGTTAAGTTCACGATCAATATCAGACATTTTAAAACGCTTCAGGTCACCGGTCTTAAATAATCGACCTTCCAACTCCATAGCTTGCTGTTGATAGTTGGCATTGAATATTACCGGATGCATCTTTAGCCTGAGATCATTAAAACGCTTCTTGCTTAGCATGCTATCGCAAAGCATGGTGTCCGTTACTTCATCGTAAGCCTTCATGCATATTCGGTACCATTCTTTTATCTCTGCAGTATCTTCTATCCGGCCACATATATCAAGCTTGGACCATCGCGTCATGCAAATTATTTCTATTGGCTCTCCCTGATCAGCGCTTACACGCGATAAGAAGGTGGATGTATACCACAACCAAATACGGTCCAAATTATTTATGTTCAATGCATCTTCAGCGCTCTTTACTGGATCATCGATAATAAGCACACTTGCACCTTTGGATGTAACAGAACCACCCACACCGGTACCAAGGTAACTGAAGTGTGATCCTTCTAATGCCCATTTTTCAAAACCGGCATTACCTTGTTTGATTCTGGTACCGGGGAATATATCGGAGTAAACCATTTCCTCATCATTAACCGGCCGCTCTGAAATACGGTCCCTGGTATAACGACTAAAATCTGAGGCAACCGTATCGTTATACGAGCCAGTAATAACCTTTTCTAAATGGTTCTGGCCGAATATCCAGCTGTTGAATAATACAAGTGTTCGGGTCTTACCATGCTGAGGTGGCATGTTCAACATTAGTTTCTTGCATATCAGCTGGCCAGCAATCGGCTTTTCTCCTAATGGCAATACGACCCATTCGGCATCAAGCGAATCTTTAACTATTCGCCCTTGGTATAATGCCTGAAGGACCTGACAAACATTTTTAAGGTAATGCCTTTCTTCCCGATAGTAATCGGGAGCCATATACTTACAATAGTCCCAGAAGCTACGCCTTGCTATCTCCGCCCGTGCTATCTTCTTTATCTTCATCCTTTGCCAATTCTTTTAATTGTTCAAATGAAAGATGTGAAAGGTCCGGGGCTTGGATTCTCATATCCGCTTCTATCTGGTGGCGTTGGCCATAAACAGTTTTCTTGATGCGTTCCCAATCAAGGCCGCTCTTCATAGCTCGTTGTATCTGCTTGAGGTCGATAACCTCTTCAAATGTCATTGTCTTTAAGTCAGCAGGTTTGCATCCTATAATCTTGGCTAAACTACTACGGGCATTTTTACTAGTATCATCAGAGCCTGATATGCATAGGTTTAAAAGCTCTTTTAAAGCCTTCTTCCTTTGCCAGCCTAAAGACTTTTGTTCTTTGGATGGTTGATTGGTCTTGCTGAACTTTTTACCTCGTTCAGGGTGAAGATTCTTGAGTCGTTTATCTGTCGTTCTCTTAACCATATCATTTTAATACTAACTCCTCGCCAGTTAAAGCGAAGTATAGGTTTTGTAGTTGATGAATATATATAAGCCTTGTAGATGGATATCCGATATGGTTCCATTTAGTATTACCATCACGACTATATTCCCTCGCAAATACATAACCCTTGCTTGCATCGTGAGTGTGTATATTAAATGCCTTGCCCTCAATTGCTAAGGTAGTTCCATCTCCTTGACCAGACCATGTAATATTAAACCCAAGCTTTATTAGCCATTCTGGTGTAATTTTAACAGGATTAAATAGCCGTAAGTTTTCAGCATGTGATTGACCTTCTTTAACGGCAAAATATGCAACGTATCCTTCCCCATAGTAGGCTGGTCCTACACCAATAATTTGTTCTGGTTCAAAAGTGTCTACTACTTCACCATCATCTTCAGACTGGCGGCAAATGTAATTGCCTATTCTTAATTCGTTTGCTTCCATATTAGTTGTTTTTAGCTATTTCCTGAGCTTCTTTCCACAATGCTTGGTTCATTTTGTCCATTCCTTCCTGAATACCCTTTTCTATAAAATTAGCATCGTTTATAACCTGATTGCTTATGACTGCTTTGTATCGGGCATCACCCATAATAAAGTATAAAGCCCATAATTCTTTTTCTATGTATTCTTTCGGATTATCAGGATTGTTACTTGCCTGAGTAATATACACTTCGCATTCCTTATTCGGACCGCGTTTAAGTTCATAAATTGGGATAGTGGTTAACCCGATCGTCTTTTTCGATAATGAAGCCCCAAGAGCTTTTAATGTTTCTTCTTTCATAATGCAAATTTAGTCTTGAAATCCTTTATGTTCAAGTTCGTTTGACTCCTTCAGTACAATTTTATGCTTTTTATCAGGATAAAGCAATGGGTTCCAGTCTTTATCGGTTAGGTGCACCATAAATTTACCTTGTATGGCCACTTCATTGCTATCGACATAACCTTGGCGTTCGCTGCCATCGGCTATTATCACTAAACGTTTTGATTGTTTCTTTGGTCCTCTCATATTAAAGGTTTGGGTATAACGGTTAATTTTTCTCTTTCTAATGCCCGAAACTTCTCATCCAGTTCAGTCATTGACTTACCGGTTTGTTTTCTTCGGGCTGTTTGGCTTTTGTCCTTAGTTAGCTTCTTCCTATCATTTATGATAAAGCCAACAGGACTGTATTCGTATAGCATAGCTCTATTGTTTAGTGTTTATGTATGGTAATAACAGACATGCTGCATCACGGGCATGTTGACTCGTTCTGTCGGACCATCCGGTCTGAAGCTTCAGCCAGGTAGGATCCTTTTTGGTAATGCTTTTTTTACTTAGCCTGGTAAAGCGATATTCTATTCCCAAATCTTTCAGGAATGCTTCCCATATACCGCAATCTCTTTTTATGCTGCCAGCTCCTTGGGCTTTTATACTTGACCCTCCCCGGGTACGTGCATCTTCAATGATCACTTCCAAGGTTGGTGATACAAGGCTTTGCTTCAGGTTACGTATACAATCCATAGCCTTATGTATTGCTGTCGTCTCACACCGGAATAATACTCCGTGCGCTACTTGGGCCATACCGGTGTTTACTCCCGGATCTATTCCTATGTACACTTTTGTTCCTATTTTTACTATATGCTCCATTATGTAATAATTTGTTTGTTAAGTTGTTACTATTGCAATGTGATAACCATCCCATATAAGATGCTATCGACTGAGGGTTAGGATTAATAACCAGCATCCTGGCAAATCTCCTTTTGATACTTGGCCGTAATAAAACGTGTGTATATGTGAAGTGCACATACCCGACAAAATCTATTCCTCTGGCTGCAACCGGGAATACCTGGTAGTTTGCTTTTAAGGTTAACTTCAATTCATCTGAAAGATACCTGCGCATATCAGATAATATCCAATGCAAATGAGGCTTGTTGGATGCCAGGAATACCATATCATCAGCATAACGGAAATAATACCTTACCCTGAGGACCTCTTTAATGTAATGATCGAAATAGCTGAGATAAAAATTAGCGAAATATTGACTTAAGTAATTACCGATCGGTACTCCTTCAGCGCTATCGATAATTTCATCCAGTAGCCATAACAGATCCTTATCCTTTATCTTTTTACGTAAAAGTTGCTTAAGAATGCCATGATCTATGTTCTGATAGAACTTCTTTATATCGAGTTTTAGACAGTATTTTGTATTTGCCTCATCTCTTAAGGCTCTTCGTACTGCTTTCGATGCTGCATGTATGCCTCTCTTCTTAATGCAGCTATATGTATCGGCTGTAAAAGTTGAAACAAAGATGGACTCCATAATATTCATTATGGCATGATGCACTACCCGATCCGGAAATGGCAATCTGAGTATATCGCGCTCCTTTGGGTCGAATATTTTAAAACCGGTATAAGGAGGGGTTTTGTATGTTTTGTTCTTTAGTGCATAATGAAGCTTTAGCAGGTTACCCTCGATATCGCGAGCAAACACCCTCACACCGTATTGATTGCGCTTTCCCTTCCTGGCTTTCTTGTAAGCCAGTCTGAGGTTGCTCATGCTGTATATCTGTTCGTATAGGTTTCCTTTTCGTTTCATTTTGCCTTTGCGTTAGAGATCATCTTCCCTTCCCGGTACCAATGCCTCTTTATTTTAAATCTTGTTTTGCCTTGTTGGCACGGTCTGCATCTTCATATTGTTCTCAGCATAGGTGAGAGCTGACATTCGTATTCGTATTGTAGTTGTTCGAGTTGTTGAACGAGAAGCTGAATAGTCACCTCGGTTGATGCACCACCTTATCATATTAAATGGTTGATCGTTGTTCGTAATACTTCAGGAAGTATTTACCGGCATGATCTGACCTTGCCTTATCCCTGTATTCATGGCGAGAGCCGACAATCGAAGCGGAATGGTAGTAGTGCGAGTCGTTGAACGAGAAGCCGTCTCCCGGGTTGCCCTGGAATACCGGAAACCATTTATCCTCTTTACTGTTTTTGCGATTAGGTTTCCAAATCTTGCCTGTCTCGTCTTTATTAATATACTCGCTCAATACATCCAATACAAAATCAGCATTTACCGATATTTCCCTATTGTCTTTTGGATTTGCAAATGGTAGTGAATTAATAGGATGCATACTTACAGCCTCAGCAAGTTCCTCCCAGGTTGTTGGCATACCAACCGGGGATATGAAAGTTTCTTTCCCGAACTGCTTTACCAATTCTGCTTTTGTATTCTTGTCACCTATGGTATAAAGCTTAACCAAGGCTTCTATTGATATCGTTTTGTTTTCCATTGTTAGTTTAGAATTAATCGTTGTTCTCTTCTTCCTCTTCCGTCTCCTCCACTCGTTGCGCAATGGAGATAAGCGGGTAATACTTTGCCCCCCCCCCAACTTCTCAGGGTTATCCAGCAACACTTTAAACGCTACGCTTGATGGGTAGCCATCTGTCACATCAAAACAGGCATCCATGATGTTTTTAGAAATAGCTGAATTGTTACACAATAATGAATCAGCATCTTTATATTGGCGAAGCTTAAAACCATCATCTGTTTTAACTGATATGAACCAGTTCATTTCTTCTTCCTCATCCTGGTGGAATGATATCGTGTCGCCTATTTTAAGGCCCAGCTCTTTAACTATGGCCTTGCTTAAGGTTATTTGCCCGGCAACAGCAAACCGAATTGTCTTTTGCCCTGAACGTGTAGCAGGAGGGCAAGTCTCTGCGTTGAATGTTTTTAGTTTCATAATTGATTTGAGTTAAATGTTTATTGTTAATTGTTTGTGAGGCTCTTTATTTTTTTTTGGGGGGGGGGATTTCATTTCAGAAAGCTTGGCTATTGTCTTTTGCATCTTCTCAGCTCTTTCTGAAGCTTTAGTTTTAATCTCAGCTTTAATGCTTTGCACCTTTGCATTATCATATTGGGTTAACAAGGCTTCTACGTTAAGTACATGGGCTGATTTAACAGTATACCCAGCCATATAGTTGAATTTCTCAATTATTGCATGTCGGATGGTGATAGCCAATACTGTCATTAACTTTTCTTTACTTAATCCAATAAGTGCTTCGCAAAACTTCAATGCATCTACAAATCTTCCTTTGAATGGAAGCCCAGCCGCTTTGTAGTATCCGTCCTTATCAAAACCAAGTCCTTCTTCCCATACTAATTGGACCGCCGCTACAAGTTCTGTATGGCTTAAAGGTTCTTGGCTGTTTTTGAATTTATCATTGATCGCCAACGCTTCATAAACTTGCAATGCCACTTTTTCAGAATCCAGCTCTATACTGCGCTTCTCCTTACCCTTTAACCTGGCTATCTCATCATTTATTTGTTTTGCACTTACCTTACCCTTAGTAGTGGCTTCTTTGAACGCTGCTGCAGTTGATGTGTTACCTGTATTTCCGTTATCCATTTTTTTAATACGGCCATATACAAAACTTCCCTTACCGGAACCCTCCAAGACAAAAGCCCTGGTAGGATAGGCAGGGCTCTTACCACCCTTGCTGTAGTCAAATGTGTAAGAAGTGTATACCTTATGTCCCTTTACAAGATCTTGTACACTCTTCTCTGCAACAGTCATGTATGCCTGTTGTAAAAATTCAATAGCCGGATCCTCTAATGCTTCTTTTAACCGAACATTAAATGCAGCTGCAGACTTATCTTCATAGCATTTGCCGTTCATGCATTTCGCTTCCTTCCCGGAATCGGTAAATAACAATCCGTTGTTAGCAGTGTTAAATTGACATCCCGCACATGCACCAATTGTCTTTATGAGTTTCGGATCCTTGGTATCAAACGGGGCTTCTTTTAATACCCGGAGAAATTGATTTATATCGTAATCGGTAATCTCCATTTTACCATCCCCTAAAGAATTATCAGAAGCTTCCTCATAGAGCGCTTCTTGGTCCTCCTTGCAGAGAAGAACCACTTGCAATGCTTCCTGTAAATTAATATACCCCTTGAATAATGCTTCTTGAAATTTAGGAATGAGATTTATAAGCTTCAGTCTGGTAGCTATATATTTTTCAGACTTACCAAATTTTACACTTATCTGCTTTATGTCCAAACCCTTCTTCTTTTGGATAGCATTAAATGCCATCGCTTCTTCTATTGGTGATATGTCTTTTCTTTGAAGATTTTCAGTTATTTGCAATTCGAATACCTGATCATCAGTCAGCTCTCTTATTACTGCAGGAATCTCAGTAAGATTAGCAATTAAGCTTGCACGGTATCGGCGCTCTCCACATACAAGCTCGTATCCTTTTTTCTTGCCTTCACGGAGCGTGATGTTCTGTATAACACCATGCACAGATATTGACTTCGCCAACTCGTTAATAGCGCTTTTATCAAATTCTGTTCGGGGGTTAGTATTGCCAATGACAATGTCGGCAAGCTTCACCATTTTAAAATTAGTTGTGTTTTTCATTGTGTTTGATTGATTTTATTTTTAATGTTTGTAGATCCTTTTGTTCTTGTTCGCTTCCCTGATAACCGGGTATGTAATACAACCTCTTTTGAAAGGCCAGTGCTGCAGGTCTGTAGCTTTTACGATCCCTCTTCTCCTTTGCCATAGTGTCAGTTTAATGTTATTATACCTAAGCGAAGCATTTCGAAGAAGCATTTGGCTGTTATCTCAAGGTCATTACCGGCATCGTGCATTTCTTGAGCTTCAGTACCAAATAACTTCATGTGTAATTCTGAAAGAGTTGGCCATTTTAAACCACCCCTACCTACCTGAGGTATGGCGCAATGCTTGGTGCCTTTCATCATGGTGCATAAATATTCGTTGGTAAACTCATCCGTATTACCAAGGCGCATGATCTCACCACGCAAGATCTTGCGGTCGAAATTGATATTATGGCCAACCAGGTATTTGTATTGCTTGCGTAGATAGATGAATTCGTTAAGCACCAAATCAATAGCAACACCTTCCTTTTCATTTCGCTCTTGAGTAAGTCCGGCATCTATCCAAAACTTCTCATTAGGTACCACCCAGCCATCGGGCTTAATGAGGCTTGAAGCTTTGAACAACAATTTGCCTGAAGTATCATGTAAGCGCCAGGCAAGTTGTATGATCCTGGGCCATTCTTTTGGATTGTCGGACCATTTTTTAGGAAGGCCTGTTGTTTCTGTGTCGAGGAATAAAAACATTTTATTTTGAGTTTAATTGTTTAGGAACTGATTTTTGCAAATCACTTATATCTATTATATTACCACCACCTAATCTGAATCTTTGATGAGGTGTATGAGGATATGTAAGGTCTATCCAAAGCATCACGTTTCTTTTTCGAGCCATATCATCACTAGCGCCTTTATCTGCCTTATTAATTACTAACAAATGCCTATATACAGCATTCCAGTCCCATGTAAATGGTATCATAGGTTCGGATGTTTGGTGGTTTGGATATTCTAATTTTGTGGAAGGCATAACAGTACCTTCCAGGCAATGTATAAGACCATTATACCACTGCTCATCTGTAGATTCAATTACCTTATCGTATTTACTTTTTTTAGCTTCGGTCCACTTATCCGGGAAGCGAGCCATATAAAGCTTTAATACGCCTGACATGAATTGTATTGACATGGACGCTTTCAGTTCTTTAGCATCCTTGCCATAACTTCCTATGGCATATAATTCACAAGCATTGCCGAGGTCCGATACATAAAGCATTTTAAAATATTTCTTGAGCGTAAAGCATAAGATATTTGTACGGTTATCATCTGGTGGCCTAACCAGATTAAGTATGGCCATGCATTTAAAAATCTCTTCTATCAAAAGCTCTTTAGGAGCTACTGATAAGCGTGTTATATCAGCTACCGTTAGGCTTGTGTGTGTCGTGCTCTCCATTGTTCTAATTCTGAAGTTTGTGTAGTGCTTAGTGGTCTGTTTTCTTTGTAATTACCCAACCAGGTAACGATTGATAGTTTCCAGCTTTTCATCTTTCGGCCACCCTTGAATTTCCAATCTCGGTTCTCGAAATGAGCCATAAATATTTCTGCTTGATTCTTAGCTTCATGTTTCGTCAGGCCTTTAGCTATCATTTCATTTTCCACTTCGATAAGGGTTGGAGGAACGAAAACTTTTACGATGGGCGTAGCCCCAATATCATCCTTATCCCTTTTCTTATCTTTATCAGTATTATTATCTATATCATTATTACTATTATTATCATTATTGCTATTTGAGGGGGTATTTGTTTTTAAAATAGGGGGGTATTCATTTTTAAATAGGGGGGTATTTGAGGGGGTATTTTTATTACGTGGCTTTTTAACTCCTTTCCCTTTATAACCACCACTTTTACCTTCATTGTAACTCTTCATGCTTGAGTCTAAGTTTGGTTTTATGAGCGTCCAAACGATGTTACTGATGCCTGTAAACGGTGTTATTTTGTTGTTAAAAACGTACTCCATTATCGCATCCCACATATCGCTCTTTGCTTCCTTCGTTTCGAGCTGGTTGATTGCCTCATGGAAACTGCGGTATATTTTTATAGAATCTATCATATCTTATCCGTGCATTTGTATCAGTTCCAATCGCTTTAAATTTTGAATCCTTCCTTCCGTTTCTCTGATCTCAGCCCGGAACCTGTTACACCATCTCATATAACGTTCGGTTGGTCGTGCGCCATCCATTTTAGTATCCATACCCGCCTCAGGTATTATTTTAGTATCCGTAAGGATTACAACAGCTTGCTGCTTGTATTCGGAAAAGGCCTTATGAAGCCATTTTAAGTGTTGCTCGAGTGTGTCTATCATTATTCTTTGTTTAAATATTTTCTCCATTTGGAGCGATTCCGTTTAGCTTTATAATCTTAATACTTGGCATGAACATAGACTGATAATAATGTGCCTATCACAAGGCTGTAGCATATCAGCTGAGGGTCCGTAAATATGTCTTTCATCGCTCTTCGTAAATAAATAGTTCGTTGTCATTCATTTCGCGGGCCATATCCTGCTCTTCCTGGAACCAGTTTTCATTATGCTCCATTTGCTCTGAAAGTGATTCTTCACCATCAGCTGATGGTTTTGGGTTAGAATGGTAGATAGTCATAGGCTTCGTTTTTACATTTATCACTACAGAAGTCAGCACCGGGCATTCGTGTATATACTCCGCATTGTGCACATAGCATATCGGTAATGTGTTTATCCTTCTTTACTTCAGGTAAGGTCTGAACATGAAGTATTCTTATTTCGTTTTCCTGAGGCAACTGGCGCATGATCTCACCTACGGTTGTGGTTTCATTCACTTCCATCGTGGCAAGTGCCGGAATAAAGTCGTCAGGACCTATTTGCTTCAAGTAATTGGTTTGTGCTATTTGTTTCATGGTGTAATTGATTTAAAAAAAATGCCGTCTCTCCGAGCTGCCACATCGATACTTTTCTTGGTACCATTTAGGAGTATTCGTGTATCAACCTTCGTTTCTTAAAATGGTAGATCATTCAAATCTTCACCTGGTAATGGAACGTGTGGGATAAGATTCTTTTTGGCCTTCTCATCCTCTTCCATTTTCTTCCATGCTTTTCTTTCTGCATCCATATTTACCGTTTGTTTTGCAGGGTTCTTAGCATTAGCATATTCTATGGTTGCCGCTATCTTATCCTGAAACCATTTTGGAAGCCTATCGAAATTTTCGAAATGCTCGTTAAAATCAAATTCAAAATTCTCATTGTGTGGAGGTGGTATGGTAACCCCATCCATAGGTGGTGTTATAGCTGCAATAAAAGCATATTCATTACCAGTGCTCTTAGCAGTCTTATGGCCAACGGTCAGGGTGCATGGCTTACCAAGCAAGCTGAGCATATCGAACTCGTTGGCTTCCTTATCGGTCATTTTGTGGCCGGTCCAATCCTGTATTGTCTTTCTAAGGTTGGCCTGTTCATTCATGAATAGGTTATAATCTATCCCTATACTGAACGGCTGAGGACCTTTAGCCTCATCGAAGGTGTGTGTCTTAGTCGGTAATTCAAATACCAACCTGATCTTGTGGTACATCTTTTTTGCACCGGTTTTAAAATCCGTTTCTTCCTGGGTACCCATATCCCATATTTGGTAGCAGCGGGCAATAAATGTTCCGGCTGGGGTTAAGATTCGTGGTTTCTGTGATGCGTTCGCTGTGATGCTCATTGTGTGTTGTTTTAATTGTGATTATTTATTCTGCTATTATTTGAAGCTTTAAGTTCTTGTTGCCTCTTTCTACTTGTTCCATAATTACCTGCCATCCTGCTTTCTTGGCCAGATCCATGATGTCTTTAAATCGTTGTTCGCCAAGGCTCTCTCCGTGCTGCAGGAATAATACTCCCAGCTCAGGGTTCTCAGCCATTTTCAAACGCACCCCCAGTTCCATCACTTCGGAGGTGGATAATGTATCTGGTGATACTATAACGCCTTTGTATAACAGGTTCTCTTCATCGAAGGATAAGCCGTCGATAGGTGTCTTCATTTCTCTGATCTTATCTGCAATAGCCTGGCGCTGTAATTCTAAAGCCACTGTCATTTCTCCGGCTTCTTCTTTTGCGCATTCCAGATCTACTCTTATTTTAATAAGCTCTTGAGCCTGTTCATGAAGCTTGTTTATTTCTGTAGCGTCATTAAGCTTCTTTTCGAAGTCTGATATATCCGATTGAGGGTTCTTGTTCAAGAACTCGAGCGCAGCTGAATGCTGGGTCATTTCTTCTTGTTGCAGCTCTCGAAGTTGGTATTGCTTTTTTTCAAGCTCTTCGATCTCCTTCATTCTTTGCGCTATGCGTATGGACCGTTCCTTATCGCGGGTTTCAACTTCCTTTATTTTGTTATTTCGGTCCTGTATCTTTAGTACCTGTGCATATACTTCTTTGGTGTCAACCGGTGCATACTTGCTCAGGTCTATTTGATTGGTAAGTGGGTGGGACTTTTCTTTTACTTCAAGTGCCTTAACATCCTTATTGACCTCAGCTCGTTCTTCGAACTGAGACTTTACATGGGCGTTCATTCGCTCTATTTCTGCTACTGTCTCAGCATCTAAAAAAGTGTTCTTGAATATTTCAAGCTGCTTCTTTCTTCCAGCTTCAGTCTTTGAGAGATTAACAAACTCGTTAATATCGAAATCAACAGCCCCTATAAGATTAGATAGGGTGCCCTTGCGCTTATCCTTTAAACCATCAGGACCTTCTATAGTAACAACCGGCTTGCCTTCTTTTACTTCTACATGGAAGGTATATTTCTTACCATCCTTGGTAGATACTACACTCCATTTACCATTCACACCAGGTAGGGTGTAATTGCTTTTGCCTAGCGCTATCTCAATAGCCTCTATAAAGCTGCTCTTGCCAACTCCGTTATCGCCAAGCAGTAGTATATTGTTACCGGCTAGTTCTTGCTCAAAGTTTTCAAGGACCTTGAACTTCTTAATGTTGACTGTTTCTATTTTCATTGTGTTTTGTTTGTGAGTGAAGAAAGGGGCGGCTCATGAAGCCCGCACCACTCAACGAGCCCTCCGCATTGCTGCAGAATAACCGCCCCTGTATTGTTAATTCAGTATAGTGAGTGCTTTCTCGTTGGCCAGCTTCCACCGCATTGCTGATTCGCGTCTTTCTATTTCAGCTTTGATGGATCTGATTTTGTCCGTAAGGTTCGGTGGTGTCGCTGCGAGAAGTGTTCTGAGCCCATTGAGGCTGATGGTTTCCAGATTCATGATGTGTTGTGTTATTGAATTATAAAATCTTTCCAGGTGTCCAGAATGGCCTTGGCTGCATAATCAGATGATGCTTCATCCTCAAAGCAATGGCGAGAGCCGACAGACGAAGACGTAACGTAGCAGTCCGAGAAGTCGAACGAGAAGCCGTTGTTGTCATCCATATAGAACACTGGCATCCATTTTCGTTGACTCTTCTTGGCCCAATCAGCTTTCCATTCTTCCTTTGTTTCAGGGTCAGTATTCATGGCCCTTGCAAATAGTTCTATAAGCACTCCGGAAACGGAAGGCTTATGGCCTGAATCCAGTACCATTTGTTGCTCTGCAGTAGGAGGGTACATCTTCAATGCAGCCTCGATGGTCATTTCTTTATTCTTCATGGTGCGTTATTGTTGGATGGTTTTGTGCGCTTTGTGTATTTCTAAGAATTGAGTTCCGAAATAGTCAGACAGTTCTTCGGTCTCAAATTCGTGGCGAGAGCCGACAGACGTACCCGTATCGGAGCCGAACGAGCGGAAGAACGAGAAGCCGTTCATAACATTAAACACAGGGAACCACCTTGCCTTGCCTGATTTCAAATCCAGCTTTGAAACTTCGCCTGTATCGGGATTGGTTTTTAAAGCTTTAGCGATAATGTCCAATTGAGTTGTAGTAATGGCTGGCTCATAACCTGAGTCCAACGCTTTTTGTTGCTCAGGTGTTGGCGGATGCATTTTGCAAGCATCTTCAAACGATTTGATTTGATCTGTGATTTTCATTTATAGTTGTTTTGATTGTTTGCTGTAACGGGTGTGGTGTTCTTTTAACTTAGTATCTGCATTAGCTTTTCGGATAGCCTTGGTTGATTTGCAATTGCCGCTTTTTATCCATTCGTTTATTTCGCTTAAGAAGAACTGGCGCCGGCCTTTCTTATAAGAAGGTATATCGCCTTTGCTTATAAGGTTATATATGGTGTTTACTTCAAGGCCAGTATGCTTAGATACTTCTTCAATACCAACAGGGGCTTCTATGCGAGGGCTATAAAAGAGCCGGCGTGCTTCCTGTAAAGCGGTCGCCAAGCTCTCCTGTAGTATCTCTTTATGCGCTGATATGGTAATGACAGGTTCCATTAGGCAGATTGTTTTTCGAGTTGTTTTTGTTTTTCAATCGCCATATACTTATCTACTATTCGCATAGCAGCTGGCTTGCTCTTAACTCGATGAGTATGGTATAGTGCCCATGTGTATACCGTATTTATGCTCACATCTAAGTCTTTAGCTATTTCCAACTTAGCCTCCGAATTGCCTATCAGCATCTCGCGCTCTTCGGGGGTTAGTGTTTCCTTTTGTTTCATATTTTTTATATGTTTGTATTGTAAAGACGATGCAAACATAATTAACATTAATAACATAATTAACATTTTTAACAAATAAAGTTATTAACATGTCATTTATTACTATACATAATTAACATAATGCACGAAGGTCAAAAACTACATATACTTATACAGAAAGATGAAAGAGGGCTTAATGAAATAGCAGCATTACTTAATGTTGCTGAGGCCACAATTATTCGTTGGTATAAAGAAGAAAAACTGAGAACTATTAATAAGGCCCGATTGAAAATAATTGGAATAGATCTAGATGCATTAGAAGATGTTAACAAAAAACATGACCTAAATCATATAGCTGTTGCAAAAAATAACGCTATACTTGCCGCCCACAAATTACCACTTTACGACGTTGATGCTATGGCCGGCAATATGATGCTCTTTTCAGAGTCTAATCCTGAATATATAATTGATTGGGTTGACCTACCTGCACTTAGAAATGCAACGGCCTGTATTGGAGTTATGGGTGACAGCATGTATCCCACCTATAAACGAGGTGATATAATTGTTCTGAAGGAAATATTCGATTATGCAAAAGACGTGGAATATGGCCAAGCTTATGTAATTGTAACTAATGAAAGTCTTTGGCTGAAGAGAATAGATAAACATAAAATAAAAAACACATGGCATCTCAGAAGTGATAACAAAGCTTATGGTATTATGGAAGTGGACCAGAAAAAAGTCGTTAAGCTTTATAGAGTAAGGGGAACCATAAGAATTGATAACTTTTAATATATTTGAGTAAAATTATACCATGAAAAAACTACTATTAATTTTAGCAATTTCCACCTCTTTTAATTGTATAGCTCAAAAGGCTGATACTGTTGAATACTGTTCTGTGGGGTTAACTCCAAGAAGTGCATTTGGGGCTGGGGATTATTATGTTCGTTTATCAAAAGGAGATGGTAATTCTTATGAAGGACTTGAAGGTAAATGGAAATATGAAATAGAGCCTATTGCAAAATTAGGAACCCAAGGATGGGATGTGGTAACCCGTTATAGTACTGATGGTGGCGGATGTGTTTATCTTCTTAGGAGAAGAAAGCGTTAAAGCTTCTTTTGTATCTTCCTCAAGGCCTCTTTATTGTGGCCGGTCCAATAATTCTCAATGGTTCTTTTATCGCGGTGCCCCAATAGTTCACTGGCCATTTCCTTACCAATTATAGGCACTAACCTGGTTGCGAAACTATGCCGTACCACATAGGTAGTTAATGAGGCCTTTATGCCAAGTTCGATCCCAAGCTTCTTCAGGCGCTTATCGGCATCCGATATAAAGTTGGTACATAACGTATGCAGCCTCTCAGGGTCATTTATTCCTTTACAAATAGGAAATACCAGATCATCCGGCCCTTTATCTCCAGAACCAAACTGTTTGATAATAGCTTTCATTTTAGCGTTAAGAGGTATTACAAGCGGCCTGGGATCACTCCGGGTTGAGTTGCTGGTTTTGGTACGGATCTTTATTATAACATCATCCTGAATCTCTCTATTGCGTAAGAATAGTATATCGCGGTAGTTAACCCCAAACCCATAATAGCTGAACAGTAAGAATGCTATATCGCGCTGAAGGAAAGCATTATCAGTTTTATGCTTTTCAATTTTCGTTAATTCCTGTTTACTGATCAGCATACGTTCATTCCGGCGAGAGCCTTTAGGTATGATATACTTTCTTTTACCAAAGGGATATTGCTCACGTTTGATCAGGCCTTTCTCAATTGCTATGTTTATGACAGTCCGCCAGCTGCGCAGGTATACTCCCACGGTAGTCAGTTTCTTGCCATTACCCAACATCCACTTTTCATACCTGTTCAATAACTCAGGGCTGATATCGTTTAGTTTTACTTCTCCAAATTCTTCCAGACTCAGTCGGGAAGTGTGGGTTACTTTCATGTTACCAATGTTGCCTTTCATCTTCAGTTCGTCCTCGTATTGCTTCAAGAGGCCAGCCAATGTATTATCAGTACCCTTTCCGTAAAACTTATCTACGAATACGGCCCAGTTAAATACCGGCATACCGGTAATGGTATTCCTGGCCTTGGTTTGCATTTCTACAAGTTCATCCCTGATGGAAGACAGATTACCGGGCTTGGAAGAGAATACTTGGGACCATTCCTCTGCAGACAGATCTATACCAGTACCATAATAGCGCCTTGCCCGATTGAAGGTAATTCTTATCTTTACAGGGTACTTATCGTTCTTTTTGGGGCTATAGAAATCATACAGGATAAGATCCGCCGTGGCTTTTTTGTGATGCATATTTGTAACGTAATTTGTAACACAAAGTAAGTAAAAATTGGTAAATACGATGAAATTGCGTGAAATACAGACCACTCCAAAAACAGCCACCAAAGCCAATACCACAGCATTATAGAGGCCTTTAATAGGGCAACATCCGTCCTACCTTTGAAAGACTCTTAATCTTTGGGTCGTGAGTTCGATCCTCACCGGGGTCACTAAAAAATAAAAAGGCTGCTATAACTAGCAGCCTTTTTTATTTTCAGCTTGGTTAATTTACTTTTCACCGTACGATAAGCTTCCCATGAGCAATTATACCTCCGGCTCCGGAAATAACTTTATAGAAATACAGACCAGCAGCCTCGCCACTTAAATTTATGGTGTATGCAGAATTTGTAACCGATAACTGAGAATAGTAAACCATTTGCCCGAGCATGTTATACACTTTTACAGATGTTTGAGGTGTTAACCAGGAAGCTCGGAATGTAAAAAGCCCATTTGATGGGTTTGGATACACTGCCAAATTTTGCAACTCCGCGAGAGGTAAATTGCATGCATAATCTGTTACTTTAAGCATCGGTAAAACTGAGTCTGCCCAGGTAATTCTTATCCAACCATATACGGTATCTTTTCCTGTTAAAACCCTTATACCCACAAAGCCTGTATCCGGAAAGTTAAATTCGTTCGTAGAACAAGATGGGCCAACAAACCCATTTCTCGAATATAACAGAACAAGTTCCGAGTTTTTCCATACAGCTGTTTGATTTATGGAATCATTCTTTGGAAAGTTTTTTGCAAGACTTGAAACATTAGCTATTGTGCTATCATAAAAACATGTATCTGCAGCAAACCAGGCAATTTGACCGAAATTTTGAGGAAGAATATCATAGTCATACTCCCATTGGTGTGACCCAAAAGATAAACTGATATTAATAATGCAATCTACTACTCCATCTCCGTTAACATCAATAGGATAGCTAGCAGAACCACCATAGTATACATAAATAACAGTATCTTTCAATACATAATAATCATTCGGGGTATGCTGCCCTGCCAATACAAACTGTGCGTCGGAGCACTTATAAAAAAACAATGCAGCAATAAATAAAATAAGGTGACGTGGTGACATACTTACAAAGGTAGTAAATACCCTAGAACTTAAGTTATGTTTCAATTTCATTTTAGGTAATATTGAAACTCCTCCCTGTTATTAATGCGGCCTTTTCATTTCGCGAAAATATGTCGCCTTGTATGTTAAAACAATTCAATACCCAATTTTTAACCTTTCACGAAATTTAGTGTAAAAAATTCTGCACAGAGCAATTAACCCACTATTCAAAAAAAACAAATTGATTCTGTTACTGTTAGCTTCTCATTCTTACCATACATCAATTCCAAGCGTTTTTCCTTAATCTTAGAAAGCCAGACACCAGTGGCACTTAAGGAGGGCTTAGTCTATAATAGTAAAAATCACAGGGTTTCTTAACTTAAATTTGAATTGCAAAGAAGCTAGTTTTTAAAGCGATATTTTAATTTTTTCATCTGATTTGAACTAATGATATTCCCCATATATCATAAACGGTTATATCAGGCATTATTTAAATGCTTGTTAATTGTTTGTGGCATTTTATTTACAATCAATGTAAATGGTGCTGCTATTTCTTCTATCCGTACGGGGTTATGGAGTTCGCCAAGCACCTGGTCAACGGGCGCGGTTCCGACCACTTCGTCAAACGTAACTATATCAAACGGAACAACTGTAACACTTGATGTTACTACTACAATAAAGGCATTAACCGTAGGTGGTGGTACTTCTGGCACTCTACTTATAGGCAATACGGGGGCTGTAACACTTACAGTAACTAATGCTATTACGGTAAGCGCAGGTGCAACCTTTGAACCAAAAACTACGTTATCGGCTACCCATACCATAAATTCTCAGGGTAATATAAGCAATAGCGGCACCATGAATATGTCGCCCAATTCATCAAGCCTTTGCAATATTGACATCAGTACGAATTCCACCGTAACCGGAACGATCACCTTTAATGATCTTTCTATTAGTGCGGGCAATTTTAAGACAGTAACGCTAAGTTCAAATGAAACATTACAGGGTAATCTTACGGTGACCAGTGCTACGCTGGCATGCAGTGGCAACTTAACCGTTACCGGAAATGTAGATATTATAGGTACCTTAACTTTTACTACGGGTATACTTACTGTGGGAGGCAACTTTACTAATAATGGCGTATTTACCGAAGGAACAGGAACAGTTCTTTTTAATGGAAGCGCTACACAAACCATTTCGGGCCCTTCGGCTACAGTGTTTAATAACCTAACCATCAACACATCGGGCAGCACAGTACAATTAGGCATTGCTATAACAGTATCAGCAACATTATTACTAAAAACAGGTACGCTTGATGTTTCAACAAGTAATTATGGCATAACATTTAACGCAACCACAGGTGGAGCATTTACCAACAACGCAAGTACAACAGCTTTCAATGGCCGTGGCGGAACGGTAACTTTTAGTGGATCTAAAACTCTCGGAGGCACATTTGCAAGCACACTATTCAATGCCACAATATCTTTTGGACAAACACTTACCCTTAGCCAAACAGAAACCATACAAGGAACACTAACCATTACCGGCACACTCAGTAATTCCGCCACCAGCCCGTTGATAATAGGCACCGCATTTACTAACAACGGTACCTTTAGCAATAACGGCGGAGCTGTTTGGTTCCAAAACAACCCTTCTTCAACCAGTACATTGGGTGGAACAACAGCCACTACGTTCGATTCGCTAAACATTAACCTTACCCACTCTACCGATACGGTTTTTATGCAGAACGGTATTACCGCAAAAAATAAGTTACACATCTGGGCAGGAGTAATGAACTGCCAAACCTATAATATAACGGGTAATGTAGTTGGTAAAATGGTTATGGGAGCCAACACTACATTGGTGCTCGGGTTAAAATCATCCACTACTGCAGTAACCTTTCCATCTACCTATACAGCAGCTAATATAAGTCTCGCGAATACAAGCACGGTAATTTTTCAGGCGAATGCTGCACAGGTAATTCCTATTACTCCAACTTATGGTAATTTAAATATTTACACCGGGGGAACTGCGGTTACTAAAACCTTATCCGCCATTGGTACTTTATCTGTAGCAGGTAATTTAACCCTAGGCAATGCTATTACTGCCAGGCTTGTTACATTAAGTACAGCTACAAGTGCTATTACTGTTACAGGTAATGTATTAGTTAATACCGATGGAGAAATAACCTATACTACAGGCATTTTTACCGCCAAGCAAAATGTAATAAACAGTGGAATAATTAACAATACTGCCGTTGGTCAACTCTTGGTTACTGATAGTGTCGACAATAAGAGCGGGGCTACCGTTTCACTTACTACGGGCACTTTGACCATATCAGGTAATATGCTCAACAAAGGTATTATATCATATACGGGCACGGGTGCGTTCAATATTGCCGGAGATTTTATTAACGATGCAACTTTTACACCGAACACAACAACTGCTTTATTTAACAACGCATCTTCTATTACACAAGTGCTAGGCGGTACGGCAACAACATCATTCTATGCACT
Organism: Bacteroidota bacterium; assembly: GCA_013285655.1. Classification (GTDB taxonomy): domain Bacteria; phylum Bacteroidota; class Bacteroidia; order JABEUT01; family JABEUT01; genus JABEUT01. The sequence continues at coordinate 19,760 of JABDHI010000021.1, read as the reverse complement.
TACAATAAGCGGATACAACGTAATATTGGCTCACAACGAAAACGTAACAAACAACCTGCTTATAACCTCTGGTACTTTTGATGGTGGTGCAGGAAGTTATACTTTAAACGTGGCGGGTAATTTTACAAACAATTCCACATTTACCGGCGATAATGGCACGGTTGTTATGAATGGTGCAGGCGCACAAACCATAGGAGGAACTAAAACCAGCAGTTTTTATAACCTTACTTGCAACCCAAGTACAGGGGTTACAGTTACACTTGGCATTGCAGAAACGGTGAGCAACAATTTATTGCTAAGTAACGGCACACTTGATGTGTCTGCATTTAATTATGGATTAACTGTTGGGGGCAGCTTTACCAACAATAAGGCATTTACAGCACGCAACGGCACCGTTACTATGAATGGAACTGGTACCATTGGTGGCAGCGTAAGCACATCATTTTATAAGCTAACCATAAGCGGAACTGCAATAACCCTGGCGGCCGCCGAAATAGTAACCAATAACTTATTATTAAGCAGTGGTACTCTTGATGTATCATCAAGCAATTATACCCTTACGGTTGGTGGCAACTTTACAAATAATGCAACCTTCAACGCAGAAAAAGGCACGGTTACTTTTAACGGGGCAAGCACACAAAGTATAAGCGGCACTTCAAAAATATCTTTCTACAATGCTACATTATCGGGTAGCACCATTACCCTTAACAGCAACGAATCGTTACAAAATGCATTAACAGTTAATAGCGGTGCGCTGAACGGGCCCGATTCGTTAACTATGATATCGAATTCAACGCTTACTGCCCGTATTGCGCTTGTAGCAGCAGCAGCTACTATTGGCGCACCATTTATTATGCAACGTTACATTTCGGGTACTTCTGCAAATTACCAGGCACTAGCTTCACCATCGCAAGCCTCAACCCTTCGCGACTGGGCTTACGATGCAGGTTTTTACATGAGCGGTGTTGGCGGGCCATATGGTGTTGCAGGAGGATATAACTCGGTATATATCATTAACGAAACTACAGATACGTATGTTCCGGTTACTTCAACATCAACAGCGCTAACCCCAGGCAAGGGTATTTATTTATGGATGGGTAATTCACTTACAAGTTTGTCTCCATTTACTTTTGCCACACATGGTGTTCCCAATTTCCATAACGTAACATACGCCATTACTGATAATAATAAGGGCAGTAATTTAATCGGCAATCCTTATGACTGTCCGCTTACGTGGACCTTATTTCACACAACAAATTCAACATACATTGGCAGCACTTTCAGCATATTTGACGAAACAACCGGCAACTGGGAAACCTCAAATGGAACGACAGGTTCGGGCGGGCGCTTAGCTGCTAATCCTAATATCATTCCGGCACACCAGGGCTTTTTAGTAGCCGCATCTCGTGCTGGGACGCTTACTTTTACTGAAGCTCAAAAGTCAACTACCGATGCTCCTTTAATAAGGCCGGTATTTGTCGAGAAAGATATATTACAAATTACTTTAACGGGCAGCGAGAATATGTATTCGGGCCACAGTGTATTGCAATTTAAAAGCGGCACCACACCAAATTTTCATGCTGGTGAAGATGTGCACTACACAAAAAGCTTAACCCTTGGTGCACCTGAGCTTTATACCATGAGTTCGGATAAAGAAAAATTGAGCTGGAACATGCTTCCTGCAAAACAAGACTCTGAGCAAAACATAACCTTATTTGCAGGCGATAGCTTACCAGGCACTTATGCTTTAACATTTAATGGCGTTGCCAATCTTACTAGTTATAATTGCGTGCAACTGGAAGACTTGAAGTTGGGCATTTTAACACAAATAGAAGAAGGTACTGTTTATACCTATAAAGTACTTACACCCGGAACTACCCAATTTATATTACACTTTAAATGGCTTCATCCGGGCGAAGACTGCGCTGTAAAAATGGCTACTAACACATCCTCTCTCTCAGGTTTAGTTGCTGTCTATAGTAACTCTCTGGGGGCTCAAGCTAATTTTTCGTTACCCGAAAATGAACACGTTATTATTTCAGTGTACAATACGCTAGGCGAAAGAGTAATGCAGGATATTACAACCGACATATTGGATGGCCAAGTAAACATACCACTACCTAAAACCAATAGTGTTTATATCATTAGGGTACAATTACCGGGTGGAGTGGTTACAAATAGAGTGTTCCATTAAGCTATCTCATTACAAAGACGTTTCCCGCTATATTTGCAGCATAATCTCCAAGTTGCTTAGTGAGACAGATATTCGCGTCAAAATATTCAGCATATTTTATAATTGGCCTTGTAGTTACTCTACTCTGTGCCTGGTTTAGTCTTGGTCATAATCAAGCTGATGAGTATTATCAGATACTTGAATTCTGCAATTTTAAAATGGGGCGCTTCCCCGCCAAATATATGCCATGGGAATATTATGAGCGTATGCGCTCTACCCTTTTACCCTTGTTCACTTACTCTATTGCAAGAGTTTTATTAGCATGCGGAGCATATAGCCCTTATGCACTCACGTTTATTCTACGCCTTATTATTGGCATTGCTTATTGGTTTGTTACCTGTAGGCTGTGCTTGTTCTTGTTGCCGAAACTAAAAACGGAGATTGCAAAAAAGGCATTTGTATTGCTAAGTGTGTTGTTGTGGTACGTACCCTATATAAGTGTACGATTCACGCCCGAAAATGTGGCGGGGCTTATGTTTTTGTGGGGCTTTTATTTGATAATGCGCAGCAAAGAAAAAGCAAGTAGCCCAATGATAAGTTATCTCTTGGCTGGTTTGTTGTTCGGCATCGCATTTTTTATCCGCATACAAATGGCTTTTGCTATTGCAGGCTTTTTAGCTTGGCTATTATTCGTAAACAAAACACCGATCAAGTATTTTTTAGTACTTGGCTTGGTTGCCGGGGCAGCAATTGGCATAAACATTATAATAGACCATTGGTATTACCATGCTTGGGTTTTAAGTCCTGTCAACTATTTTGTAGCTAACATTATTAAACACAAATCAGCGGAATTTGGTGTTGACCCGTGGTGGTTCTATTTTTCTGAATTCGTTATGAAGGGCATGCCACCAATAAGCATAATACTATTAGTATTCTTTTTTGCTGGGTTTATTAAAAACCTGCGCAATCCTTTGGTATGGAGCATACTGGCATTCCTGTTGATTCACTTTGCAATTGGCCATAAAGAACTTAGGTTTTTATTCTCGATGGCTTTTGCATTTACTTATGTAGTAGCACTTGGACTCGATTATCTTTTAACACAACCGGTTTATCAAAAGATACACAAATACGTTTACGCACTCATGTTAATAGTAGGCATACCAATGCTTATATATCGCAGCATAATACCGGCATGCATTACTATTAATTATATGAAATACCTTTATTATAATGCTGAAGAAAAAAACACTCCGGCATTATATAACCCGGCAGATTACGAGAATGCCTTTTATCATTTAGATGTAGGGTTTTATACCAACGGCAACCTTATACCGGTGTTAGCGGATAGCGCTTCTAAAATAAAGACATACCTCGAAGTCAACAGACCTAAAACAGCTTTTTATATTGGCAGAAACAGCCGAAGTTATTTCGACACTATAAAGGGCTACACTATAGATATGGCATATACCGTTTACCCTGACTGGATAATGAAACATGACTTTAATAACTGGGAAGAACGCTCGAACATTTGGCGTATATTTAAGTTTACAAGAGTAAATTAATTCAGCGGGCAAAGCATGCAACGAGAGCAGGTAATAGATTGTTATAACAAAACGGCTGATAGCTATGCTTTGAATTTATTCAACGAACTTGACCAGAAACCTTTCGACCGGCTTATACTAAGTCAGTTTGCTAAAGAGAATAAAGACAAAGGCAAGATGATTGACTTAGGTTGCGGCCCCGGCCAAACAACCAACTATTTATACGAAGCCGGCATTACAAATAATATTGGCACAGATATATCGGTAGGGATGATTGAAAAGGCCAGGCAACTTAATCCCAACATTCAGTTTGAAGTGGCGGATATGCTTGATCTCTCATATACAGACAGCACTTTTGGTTCGGCAGTTGCATTTTATTCAATTGTCCATTTTACCGAGGTTGAATTAAAAAAAACCTTTAGTGAGATAAAAAGAGTACTGAAAGATGGCGGGCAATTTCTGTTTTCATTTCACATTGGTAATGAAACGATACATCTCGACACCTTTATGGAGGCTCAGGTAAATATTGATTTTTATTTTTTCGAAACAGAGAATATTTTAAAACTTGTTAAGGAATGCGGATTTAGAATTATTGACGCAATTGAAAGATATCCTTACCCCGATGTGGAGCACCCAAGCAAACGTGCTTATATTTGGCTTGAAAAATAAGCCTTATGCCAAACGTACTATTTATATGCAGCCTCAACGAATCGCGCAGCCCTACGGCCGAAACCATTTACAAAGGCCGACTTAACACTGTTGTTAAATCAGCAGGTACAGAGGCTAATGCCCGTATTCATCTTAGTGCAAAATTGGTTTTGTGGGCCGATGTAATATTTGCAATGGAAAAAGAGAACAAAGAAAGGTTAGTGGAACGATTTCCTTTGGAGACTTTGGAAAAGGATATCATAATCCTTAACATAGCTGATAAGTACCAATTAATGGCGCCCGAACTGATAGACAGAATAAAGGAAACCGCAGGGCCATATATGGATGAATATTGCGGATAACAAATAAAAAGGCCCGCAATACTGCGGGCCTTTTTAAAAACAACAATTTCTTTCGTTTAGTTAATAGGAACCTTTACCACACGTTGGTATTCGTCGTTACCTATTCTCACAAAATATATGCCTTTAGCAAGTGCAGAAACATTGAAACTTGTTTCAACTACATCTGAACCCGGAGTCATATTTTCAACAGCAATACGCTTACCTTCAATATTAAATAGCTCAACAGCTACGCTTTTGTTATCAGGAAGCTTGATAGCTTTTACATTAAGCATACTACCCGATTGGTAAGCTGTTAATTCAACTTGCGGAAGACCTACATTTTCAATACCGGTAGTTATACACTTAGGTATTTGAAAATTGTAAATTCTGCTTATAATGGCGCTACCTGATACACTGCTATTAGCATACATGCTTGTACCCCAGAAGGTAATACCATCAGTAGGATCTACTGAAAGGTGTGAATAATCACCCCAACGTTGTGATGTATTTGCAACAGCATTCCCTGTAGCAGCAACTCCTTCAGCCAATGTCATGGTACCTAATGGATCGCATGATGTGCGGCCAGTATAGCGTAACCCCGGGTAAACTGAAACAGGATCACTTACTGTATATTGAAGTGCAATACTACCGTTTTGGTCCATTGCAATTGCTGGATCCCATCTGCTAATGTTATCACTGGGTGCATATGTACCTTGTTGGTAAACGCTCCAATTTTTTGTTGTAGTATCCTGGCGTAACTCATACCATCTTACACCAGCCATAGTACTTTTTGAGGTAGGGTTGGTACCAATATTTACCACATTGCACATTACTGCAGCATTATAGTTTGTCCACCTCATATATGGAATACGGTAAGCAAAAAAACCATCACTCACGTCAAGACTGGCATAATTAGCTTTACCGGGTTGGTCAATATCGTGGCGATAGTTACTGGCATCTGCTGGGAATGTTGAATTAAAAGCAGTAGTGGTAAGTGTTTGCGCCAGAGTAACAGAACCCGTCTTCGAAGTCCAGTTAACCGATACTTTAAAAGCTCTTATTGCATTAGTTGTTGCGCAACTGCTACCCCAGTTAGGATCCTGAAAGTCGAACAAATAACAAGGTGAACCATATGGAGGAAGTGTACCATCGGCATCTAATGTTTGCGGACAATAAAAACCACCACCACAATTATTATTAAAAGGGCTATTGGTATAAGGGATTGCAATATACCCTGCAGTTTTTACACCGGCAAGCATACTTGTTCTATCATACACCACAACGTAGTCGTTTGGTGAACAATTACAGGTTTGGTAGTAACCATCTGCCCAAATACTATATTTAGGATAGTCAGATGTTTCAGTAGCATCGTAACAGAAATAATACAAATAGAATTTACCTGTAGGATCGTTGGTTTGAGAAACAGCAAACATCATAGTGTCGATATTACTGTTCTTACCTGCCTGAAACTCGGTAATTACCCAACGGTCAGCAAATTTATCATACATAGTTACAGGATCACCGTCATCGCTTGTAAATGAGCCAAACAGTTTTTTAAAGTCTGTTTCAGCTAATTTAGCAGTTCCGTTCTTGTTCCATACAGCATAGGTAGAATTGATAGTTTGAACATAGTAGTTCGAACCGATCATCCCATTTGGGTCAAGTGGCACGTAACCTTGTCCTTTAGCGCCGTCGAAGGCTAAAGTAGGGCCATTGTTAGCTACAGTACCCGCTTCCTTTTGCAAGGCTCCGTCAGGAACAGCTGCACTAGGGTCTATACTTGCTTGGCCTGGCCTTGTGTGAGAATCATCATCGCTGGATAATTTTGGGCTGGCAAAATGTTCATAACCCGGATTTTCCTGGGCTATTTTCCAAAGTGGCTCAGTTTCTGCAAACCTTACACACTGTTTGTAGTGTGATCCGTTAGCATTGTGCACTTCGGTTTGAGCAAAAAGGACTGATGTTGCAATCACTCCTATGCCCATTAAAAGTATTTTTTTCATAGTAAAGGGATATTATTTTAAGTAAATATAGGCGATAACCGCCCCATTTCCAAATTATTAGAGCTCTTTTTTTTGTTGAAACAGAATAAATTATAGGTATACTGAAATATACCGCCTGTGAATCAGTGTTTTGACCTAAACCGATTTAAGTATTGATTTAGGTTTAGATTGAGACAGCCAACTTGCAATGATTACACCATGGAAATGTGGAACTTAGCTATTACCAGTATTATAACCAGCAAGCCCGCCAGTATACGGTAATAACCAAAAGCTTTAAAGCCATGCTTTGTTAAAAAAGCAATAAAAGTGCGGATTGCTATTAACGCAACCACAAAGGCAATAGCATTGCCTAAAAGCAACAATTTGGCATCATGCATATTAAGGCCGGGGCCTTCGCCCTTTTTAAACTTGTGCCAATATTCAAAAAGCTTGTAACCGGTTGCAGCAAACATGGTTGGCACTGCTAAAAAGAAAGAAAATTCTACCGCATTTTTACGGTTAAGTTTTTGTGCCAAACCACCTATAATGGTGACTGCCGAACGCGATATACCGGGAATCATTGATATAACCTGAAAGAAACCGATCTTTAATGCTTCTGCATAATTTACTTCCCTGTTAGGACCGTTCTCTGTTTTTTCGAACCATTTATCTACAAAAAGCAATATTATACCACCTACAAACAGGCTAATACCCACTACCATAGGGAATCCCAGCATCCTGTCGATTAATTTATTGCAAGCCAAGCCAATAAGGCCGGCTGGCAAAAAAGCAACTAACAATTTGGTATAGAAATTGAAACTCTGTAAAAAGCGTTTCCAGTAAAGGGCAACAACGGCCAATATAGCCCCTAGCTGTATGGCTACGGTAAATAGTTTGGTAAACGGATCTTCGGCAATACCCATGAATGAGGATGCTATGACCATGTGGCCCGTAGATGAGATGGGAAGAAATTCGGTTATACCTTCAATAATGCCCAGAATAATAGCCTGAATTATAGACATACAGTGTTTTTAGTTATTCGTGGCAAAGCTAACAAAAGGCCTTACTGCTGCATAGCTTCTATTGCCTCAATAACCAGGTAACACGTATAGCCTAATAGCAGTGCGACATACACGAATAGTCCTATTATTTGTTTGGTCTTCATTCTAGATGGATGGTCAATAAGATACGACAAATGTAGTTTATTTTAAGACTAAAACCAACCCGGAAGGTTTAATAGGTTATCAACATTTTTCTTAACATTTTAATAAAACGATGTAGTAAGCGCAATTATTGCCTGCCATTAATCGTTTAACTTTGCATAAACACCCCAACGTGTATGAAACGTATATTACTAATTTTTTCTGCTACGCTACTGGTTACCGTTACCAGTGCCCAACAGTTTAAGGTAGGCGCCATAGCCGGCCTTGCCATTACCGATGTGCAGGGATTCAACGGAACCGAGATACCTACCTTCCGTAAGGGCGGACTTATTTTAGGCGGCTTGGTAAGTACGCATATTAGTAATACAACTAAAATGCAACTCGAAATTTCGTATGTACAACGTGGCAGCCAAATACCACCTGATACTACCAACAACAATAATTTTTACTTGTTCCGCTTAAATTATATCGACATATCGCTTTCAGTGCGTCACCCTATACACCTTAGCATTAACCATAAAGTGAGCGATAAATATGGCGTGTTAGCCGGCCTTACTTATGGTACACTTATTTACCAATCGTATGAAGTTAAAACCATAAGTTATGATATAAGTAGTGAACTAAATACTTTCGAAGCAAATGCTTTCGTCGGTTTTTACTACAATTTTACTCCTAACTTTTTCTTCGATCTTCGTTACAGCAACACGTTCATTACTGCTATTAAACATAACGCCAGCCCTACTAACGGCTTTTACCCCTACTTCAATTCGTGGAACGATGGTAATAATATGGCGTTTGAGTTGAGACTTGGCCTTACCTTTGGCGGAGGCGCTACCAGCGACAATGCCGGTCCGGTAGCACCACCAGCTGTACAATAAAGTTTTTAATTTGGGCGAAGAATTACTTATACAACAATTACGCGAAGGAAATTCATCAGCCTACAATGACCTGGTAAAGCAATTTGCTGATAAGGTGTTTAACACCTCCATTAGTATTTTACAAAACACCGAGGATGCTGAAGATATTACCCAGGAAGTATTTATAGAAGTATTTCGCTCCATTCACAACTTTAAAGGAGAATCAAAACTATCGACCTGGATATATAGGATAACAGTAATAAAAGCATTAGAATTTTTACGGAAGAAAAAACGCAAAAAACGTTTTGCCATAGTGCAAAGCCTCTTTGGTATGGAAAGTGTTTTACCGGAAACCGATATGCCGCACTTTTATCACCCGGGAGTGCAGTTGGAAAACAAAGAACGATCGGCAATATTGTTTGCAGCTATAGATCAACTGGCAGAAAATCAAAAGACGGCTTACATACTTAATAAAGTTGAAGGCCTTAGTTATGATGAAGTTGCTGAAGTAATGAAAACATCCGTATCATCGGTTGAATCATTACTGTTCCGTGCGAAGCAAAACCTGCAAAAGCTATTGGCAGATTATTACAATAAAAATGAAAAGTAACCCGCAAGTTTTTAAAACCCACAGCATCTAAAAAGTATGGAACCAAAAGAATCCTTAGTAAAAGAGACACTGGAAAGCATCGATGGCATTAATAGTGCCAAGGCTAACCCTTTCCTGTTTGACAAAGTAATGCATCGCATGCAAGGCCGGACAGAGGGGCGCGTATTTAAACCAGCTACTGTTCGATTGGCAATTGCGTTTGTTGCCGTGTTAGTTGGCCTTAATGTGTTTAGCTTGTTGCACTATACCAGATCAACTAAAGAACAGGTAAGCAGTAACCCGGTAAGCACTGAATATTTTTCGTACTTAAATAACTTTTAAGCCACATGCAGAATACACGTTTTTTAAAAGTAGGCCTTATTGTTTTACTCCTTATGAATTTGGGTATCATGTCATATTTATGGCTTGATAGTCGCCACCGAGGCAGACCACCGGGCGGACCAAATGGATCGGATGTGTTTGGTTACTTAAGTCACGAACTAAAGTTAGATGATGCACAGGTAAAGCAATATGAAGTATTGCGCGATGAACATCATCATGCAGTTGAAGACATACAAGAACACGGGCACCGTTTGCGTGAACAATTCTTTAATATGATGAACCAAGCTCCTATTGACTCATTTGCGGTAAAACGCATCGCCGATTCAATAGCACATACACAGGAACAAATTGAAATGGCTACTTTTTATCATTTTAGCAAACTGCGCACTATACTAACACCGGAACAGCAAAAACATTTCGACGAAGTAATACAAGATGCATTGAGAATGATGGGAGGGCCTCCGCCACCCCGTCGTTAACACTCACCCCTGCCCCTAAAGGGGCTAAAAAAACAAATACTGAATAACGAATATTGAATAATGAAGTCCGAAGTAAAAGACATTGACCGCTCATTCAAAGCCCCTTTAGGGGTTTGGGGTAAAACGTAAAGCAATTAATAATAAAATCAACCGCAAGTTTTTAAAATCTTCAGCATCCAAATAGATATAAACCAAAAACAAATGAAAAAATTAATTGCCACTATTATCCTCGCTGCCGGAATGCAAACAGCGTTTGCACAAATACCCGTAATCAGTTCATGGATAGTTAATACCACTGGTGCCACAGGCTATGCCGGTATAGAAAGTAATGTACAGGTCGATCAGTTCGACAGCAACTATGTATATATAAGTTGTACATGTATACCGGGTTATAGCATCGGGCCATGGACAGGCAACCCTAACATACCTAAGAACCAGAATTTTGTTTTCAAAATTCCGCGTAACCCGGTGCAAAATACCGGCACTGCTGATTCTGTAGGCCTTGGGCAAATGGCGGTATGGAGCAATGGAGTAGCGGCATATAATGCGAGTGATGCTATGACCTATAACAATGATGGAACATGGCACCGCAATGCATATTACTTTGAGGGTGTGAGCTTCGACAATTGCCTTGGCCACCCCGACCAAAGTGGTTGCTACCACCACCACGTTAACCCAACCTGCTTGTATAACGATAAAGACAGCACTACCCACTCGCCAATTATTGGTTATGCATTTGATGGTTATCCTATTTATGGCGCCTATGGTTATTCAAACCCAACCAATTCATCAAGTGCTATTAAACGTATGACACCATCTTACCAATTACGTAAAATGGTTAACCGCGATACCCTGCCTAATGGTACTGTATGTACAGTAGCTAAGCAAGGCCCCGCAGTTAGTTCTACCTACCCTATTGGCGATTTTCTGGAAGATTATTCTTACATAGCGAGCTCAGGTGACCTGGATTCACATAATGGCAGATTTTGTGTAACGCCTGAATATCCAAGCGGTACATACGCATACTTTGTAACTATTGATGCTAAACAAACACCGGTTTACCCTTATGTATTGGGTTATACTTACTATGGTAAAATTGCATCAGGCAATACAGGCCCTGGTGGAGGACACGTTACACCTCCGGGTGGCACAGTGGTATATACCCCAACTGGTATTAATGAAGTAACAAAAAACATTACCAGTACAATTGAACCTAACCCAACCCAAGATTATACTTACATATATATTGACCCGAGCAGCGACAATAACATTACTGCTGTATTGTATAATTCACAAGGGCAAAAGATGCAAAGCTTTGTTAACTGGCACCCAAGCATGAGCTATGCACTTAACCTGAGCGGCTACCCGGCGGGAGTTTATTTTTTAAATTTACAAACGGAGAACACTCATGCGGTACAAAAGATTGTTAAAGTGAATTGATTGACAAATTGCATTAACTCGATCTTCTTATTGTTTTTCGGCAGGGAATTAAATTGTCCTCTCACTACGTTGCATAATTGTTATCACCGACATGAAGAACCTTCTGTTATACATTAGCCTAACTATACTTGTAAAATATAGTAAAGCCCAAACTGTAGGGCTTTGTGTAAATGATACAGGAAATCTTGCAGGCTATGTTCTTTTCGCTCCTATTTCATCAGATACCACTTACCTGATAGATAAATGCGGATATCTTGTTCATACTTGGGCAAGTAAACAGCATCCGGCACTATATGCATCCTTAAGTACAGACGGAAGCTTGCTTCGTCCGGGTGCCAATCATAATAAAGTTTTTAATTCTGATGGAAATGGTGGCCTCATTAATAAGTACGATTGGAACGGTAATTTAATCTGGACATATACTCTTTCGTCAGATACTGATTGTCAACACCATGATATAATTGAATTACCTAATGGAAATATTCTTGTACATGCATGGGAATTAAAAACGCTGACACAAGCTTTAGCAGCAGGCCGTAACCCTGCCTATCTTGACACAGTTTCTTTATGGTCGGAAAAATTAATTGAAATTCAGCCTACCGGTTCTAGTGGAGGAAATATTGTTTGGGAGTGGCACGCATGGGATCATTTAATACAGGATTATGATGCGACCAAAGCAAATTATGGAGTTGTTGCCCAACACCCAGAATTATTAAATCTGAATTATACCGGTTCAGCTTTTAACCTCGCAAATGTTTCTGACTGGTTACATTGTAATGCCATTGATTATAATGCATCGTTCGACCAGATAATACTAAACTCTCATAACTTGAGTGAAGTATGGGTCATTGATCACAGCACAAGTACAGCACAGGCTGCATCGCATAGCGGAGGTAAATATGGAAAAGGTGGTGACTTTTTATACAGATGGGGAAACCCTGCGGCATACGATGCAGGAACTTCTGCTAATCAAGTACTTTATGGAGACCATAATCCTCATTGGATAGATAGTGGACTTAACGGTGCCGGCAATATTATGGTTTTTAATAACGGCCTGGGCCGACCTACTGGAGGGAACTATTCGCAGGTAGAAATATTTGCGCCGCCGGTTAATTCTTCAGGTGCTTATTCTTATACAGCAGGGCAATCCTATTTACCTGATTCGTCTTATTGGACATATGAAAGCACTCCGTCCACGAATTTTTATTCTCAGAACATTTCGGGTGCACAATCATTATCAAATGGAGACATTATGGTCTGTGAAGGTGATTCTGGTATATTTTTCGAAATAAACGCCGCTAAAAAAATTGTTTGGCGTTATATAAACCCAGTTTCATTAACGGGGAGAGCAACTCAGGGAACAAAACCTTTAACCAATTCGGTTTTCAGATGCATGCTTTACGAACCTTCCTATTTAGGTTTCACCGGGCAGACGCTCACATCAGGACGGCCAATTGAAGTAAGCCCATTGCCTTATAGTTGTAAAATGGTTGTTACCGGAATTAACGAACTCAATTCTGTTTCGAACACAACCATAAAAGTTGTTAATCCTATTACCAGCGAATTACTTATTGAGACAAGTCAAGATCTATTAAACTCAAGTATAGAACTAATGGATATAACAGGAAGATCGGTTGCTAAATTCAGTAATGTCCATTTAATTGGGAATAGTCAGGTCTCATTAGTAATAGATAAGTCTTTATCACAAGGCATTTACATTCTCGCTATAAAATCCTCTCAACAAAACTTCACCCTTAAGCTAATCCACTAAGAGCCCAACAGGCTTGGAATATGGCGCTATTAATCAAAGCAGATTATTATCTTTATAACTTAAAAACCGCTTATACTTGAATATTGTTAAGGCATTGGCAATTTATGATACACAAAAGAGTATTACCCATTTTATTCAGCATAGCAGCCCTGGTGGCTGCTATGTCGTTTACTGTACCTAACGCACCCGTGCTCACTATTAACTTTGAGAATGTGGTAGGTAACAAGCCGTTGGTATTAGATAGTATTACTTACAAAAATGAATTAGGACAACCTTTTACGATTACCAAATTCAAATACTATATAAGCAACATTAGCTTAACGAACAGCGAAGGCAAGGTATTTCCGTTTCATGATACGTACTTAGTAAACGAAGAAGAACCTACTTCTAAAAAAATAGGCATTGATTATATCCCTTCGGGATTCTATACCTCTATCACTTTTACAATTGGGGTTGATAGTGCCGGCAATTGCAGTGGAGCACAAACTGGCGCGCTCGACCCGATTAATGCCATGTACTGGGTATGGAACACAGGATATATATTCGTGAAGATGGAAGGCAAATCACCGGTAAGTAAGTCGCCGGGCAATTTGCTGGAATTTCATATTGGTGGCTATAAGGCACCCTACAATTGTATTCGTACTGTTACATTAAAATTCACCAAAGCACTTACTATTGCTGATGACGGTTACGGGTATGTTACTATTAAAGCAGATGCGGCAGAATTATTTAAAACTCCTACCGCGATTGACTTTTCAAAGCTATCATCGGTTACTGATTTTCATAACTCCATTACTATTGCCAATAATTACGCAGACATGTTCAGCATAAAAGAATAATATGCGCGGCAAATACTTATACATATCCTTAGCTGTATTGTTTATTATTGCTTCATTGGCATTTATTGGCGATGATAAATACTGGACCATTACCAAAGAGGATGTGAAACTGGACTTCCCCAAAGATTTTCCGAAACCACTTTACGATTTTAAGAACAACATCCCTACCCCAGAAGGCTTTACATTGGGCCGGAAATTATTCTTCGATCCTGTGCTTTCAAAAGACAGTTCCATAAGTTGTGGTTTTTGCCACCAGCGCATTGCTGCATTTGCACATTTCGATCATCCGGTAAGCCATGGTATAAATGGATTGTTAGGCAAACGCAATGTACCGCCCCTACAAAACCTTATTTGGGAAAAAGAATTTATGTGGGATGGCGGTGTAAACAATTTAGAAGTTCAACCTATATCGCCCATCACCAACCCGGTAGAGATGAATGAAGATTTAAAGGATGTTATAATGAAATTACAACGCAGCAGGGTTTATCCTGCTATGTTTAAAGCAGCCTTTGGAGATTCCGTTATTACCTCGCAAAGACTCTTGCGAGCCTTAACACAATTTACTGGCCTAATGGTCTCTGATAATTCCCGCTACGATAAATACATGCGGCACGAAGACACCTTGAGTAAAACAGAATTACACGGACTGCAACTCTTTAGAGATAAATGCGCCCAATGCCACCGCGAGCCCTTATTTACAGATAATACCTACCGAAATGCCGGCATTGCCTACGACAGCACCTTTAAAGATTCTGGCCGCATAAAAATTACGGGCGATAAAAGAGACTTTATGAAATTCCGTGTGCCAAGCCTTAGGAATATAGAAATGACCTACCCTTATATGCACGATGGGCGATTTAGGAATTTAAAACAGGTGCTGGACCATTACACCCAAACCTTTACTAAAGAATCGGGTGTTGATCCTATTTTAGTAAATGGCATATTGCTTACCGAGCAAGACAAAACTGATATTATTGCTTTTTTGAAAACCCTTACCGATAAAACCTTTTTATACGACCGAAGGTTTGCTGACCCAAATATGGTGAGGTATTGAGTTATTTTATTTCGTTACCATTTTCATCGAAACGTTTTACATCAACAATTTTATCGTTGGAATAAGTTATCTGTGACTTGACATTTCCACTTTCGTAATATTCTTTCGTTATTCCGTTTTTCTTCCCATTTGCGTAAGATGTTACCCTTAATAACTTACCGCTTTCATAATAAACCCTCGTCGGACCATTCATTGCGCTATCAACTAATGATGTTTCGCCCCATAATATGCCACTTTTAAAATAACCCTTCGCTGTTCCTGTTAGTTTACCCTTCACGTATGGGATTTCTACTTTCAACACTCCACTCTTATAGTATATTTTTATTGCACCATCTAAGACACTGTCAATGAATGGCGCCTCAATTTGCCTTCGTCCATTTTTATAATAACAATTAACAACTCCATTTATTCTATTATTAACAAAAGGTATTTCATAATGAATTCCACCATTCTTATAATACTCTTTCGCAACTCCATTTAGACGATCATTTTGATAAGGTATTTCATAATGAATTTTTCCACTCTTATAATATTCTACGTTAATACCATTTTTTTTGCCATTACTATCAGGCTCTTCAATCCATATTTTACCATTTTCAAAATATCTTTTAGCAATATCATTTCTCTTACCATCAATATACTTTGCCTGCCAGTCTATTCTTCCATTTTTAAAATAAGCGGTTGTAAGCCCATTCTCCCTACCATTTCTAAACGTAAGCGTTTTTTTCAATTTCCCATTTTCATAATAAACTTTATCATCGCCGTTTAAGCTGTCATACAAATAGGTCCCTATTTCGTTTAATTGACCATCTTCATAATACCATTTGGTATCCCCTTCTCTTTTACCATTACTATAATGATATTCTTGTTGGAGTTTTCCACTTTTATAATAATCTCCACCTTTGCCTAATCTCATTCCATTCTTATAAATATTAAGTCTATAATAAGGAGCATCGGTACTTGTGGTGATGCGCCATGAACTATCACAATACTCCACCCACCTCCCTTCCTTCTTACCATCCACCATTAAATTCTTGGCTTCCGCCTTATTGGTAAAACCTAAAGTATCATTCTGCCCAAAGACAGTAAGAGAGAAAAAGAAAAGAATTATAATTAGAAGTGGCTTCATGGTATTGTCAAATTTACAAAAACTACTTTAATAGCCCACTGCCTTGTTTTGTTAACTTTGCGGTGAAAACACAATTATGGCTGAGGGAATTACAAAAGAGTGGTTTACATGTTGGTTCAATTCGCGCTACTACGATATTTTATATAAAGACCGCGATCAAACTGAGGCTGACACCTTTATACATAACCTGGTTAAGTTTTTAAATCCTGCTCCGCATAGCTTTATGCTCGATTTGGCTTGTGGCAAGGGCCGCCATGCTATATCGCTGGGTAAAATGGGCTATAATGTTACCGGCATTGATATATCTGATAAGAATATTCACTCGGCTGAAACATCTGCCCGCCGTAACCTGGAATTCTATATACATGATATGCGCAAGCCTTTCATGGTCAATTATTACGATTATGTATTTAACCTGTTTACCAGCTTCGGTTATTTCGATAACGAACGCGAAAACCAGGCAGTAATAACCAATATTTATAATTCACTAAAACCAAACGGTGTTTTTGTCCTCGACTTTGTAAACATCGAAAAAGCCACCCATAACCTGTCGCAATTCGAAGAAAAAGAAGTGGACGGTATACAGTTTGTAGTGAGACGAAGTGTACAGGATAATTTCCTGATAAAGAATATAGAAGTAGCTGATGGAAATCAGCACTTTACCTACCAGGAGAAGGTATATATGTTCACCCCCGAAACGCTTTCGGTATTATTAGAAAAACAAGGATTTGAAGCCGTAAAAACTTTTGGTGACTATAACCTTAGTACTTTTACACCTGCAACATCCGATCGTTTTATACTGATAAGTAAAAAGAAATAATGCTGCTACTCTACTTTATATTATTTGCCGCTGTATTTTCGAGCGGGTACACAGTATCGCTGGTAACCATACCCAAGAATGTACTTAAGCTTTTACTCGCATTTACAGGTTCATTGCTCTTCTCTATTGCTGTGCTTGATCTTATACCCGAAGTATACAGCAGCATGGGCAAAACTGCCGGCATTTATATTTTGGTTGGTTTCTTTTTACAAATAGTTTTAGAATTTTTTTCGCACGGTATTGAGCATGGCCATACACACCATGGCGAGGGAAAGTCGTTTGTGTTAATGATGCTTATAAGCCTTTGCATACACTCATTGTTAGAAGGTATGGCCGTAAGTTATCATCCGGCTAACTCAAATACGCTTATTGATAATGGGCTTTACATTGGCATACTATTGCACCATATACCTATTGCCATTGCCTTAATGGTAGTGCTTACCGAGATATACGAAGAGAAAATAAAACGCCTTATTCCATTAGCCATATTTGCATGCATGTCGCCATTGGGTATGTATCTTGGTGCGCACACCGCTTTTTTAACTACTGTATCGGGCGGACAGTTTATGCTTAATGTAGCTACAGGTTTGGTAACAGGTATTTTGTTACACATATCTACCACCATACTTTTCGAAAGCAGTGAGGACCACCGTTTCAATCTGCTTAAATTTATTACCGTATTGTTCGGGGCATTATTAACCATTTATATCATTTTGTGATAGGTGACCGAGGAGTTTCTACATTACATCTGGAAGCATGCACTGCTTGACCGTTCGAAGTTAAAGACCACGGAAGGCAAGCCGATTGAGATTATTCAAACCGGTTTACACAACCACGATTCAGGGCCTGATTTTTTTAGCGCTAAACTTAAAATCGACAATACACTTTGGGCAGGCAATGTAGAGGTACATATTAATGCATCGGACTGGAATGCGCACAAGCACCAGTTTGATGATGCATACAAGAACGTTATACTACACGTAGTTTGGAACAACGATGCCAATATAACTATACCGGGCGGCTTTGCCTTACATGCGCTCGAACTAAAAAACATTGTACCACATAGCATACATGCCCATTACGAAGAGTTTAGAAATTCTGCCAAGCGCATACCTTGCGAAGATGAAATACACAAGGTAAATGAATTGACACGGGTAAGTTGGATGGATAGACTTGTTGCAGAAAGGCTGGAACGAAAGACTTCGGTTATTGATACCAAGCTTAAGAAAAGCATTAACGATTGGGAAGAGACATTCTATCAAACCCTGTTACGAAACCTGGGTAACCCTATCAACACTGAACCTTTTGAAAGATTGGGCAGCGCACTACCCTATAAAATACTGGCTAAGCACCGCCCGAATGTTTTCGAAATAGAGGCTTTGCTATTAGGGCAAGCAGGATTATTAGAAGGTAAGTTTAAAGATGAGTACGCTCAAAAACTGCAGAAAGAATACAGTTACTTAAAACACAAATACGGCCTTACCCCCATTACCAAAGCAGAATGGAAATTCATGCGTATTCGTCCGCCTCACTTCCCTACCTTTAGGTTGGCCCAGTTGGCAGCAATACTCACCAAGCATGGCAGACTGTTTCGATTAATTATGGAAGCCGAGAAAGTGGATGATGTGGCGAAATTACTTTCTGTAAGCCCGAGCGAATACTGGCACACACATTATAGTTTTGATAAAGAGTCGCCACGCAAAACAAGTGGAATAATGGGTAAGCCCATGACAGAGATGCTACTGATAAATGCCATAGTGCCTTTACTATTTACCTATGGCAAAAATACCGGCAACGAAGAAGCTTGCGATAAGGCCCTTGAACTTTTACACAGCCTGAAAGCTGAAAGCAACAGCGTTATTACCAAATGGGCCTCATTAAAAATAAATGCAGCAGATGCGTACGAAACCCAAGCCCTTTTACAATTAAAGAAAGAGTATTGCGATAAACGCAAATGCATACAGTGCGCCATAGGGCATGAGTTATTGAAAAAGAAGTAACCTTCTTGTTTTAGCTTCGACCCTAAACCCCTAAAGAGACTTTAATGTTCGTCACACTGAGCTTGTCGAAGTGTCAACGGAATATGTTTCGACAGGCTCAACATGACATCCATTCTTCATAGCCCCTTTAGGGGTTTGGGGTAATTAACTATTTTTAGTATCTTTGGTAAATAACAATCTGCCAATGTTTTTAGGAATAATATTAGATATCATAGGTTGGTTCGAGCAACAAGCTTTTGGTGTGTGTGCATGGCTGGGCAATAAGCTGGGTATAAGAAGCACAACCATACGTATGTATTTTATTTATCTTTCTTTTTTTACGTTTGGCTCTCCTATTATCATCTATTTTATACTTGCCTTTTTACTTGAGAATAAAAGAATCTTCTCTCGCAATAAATACAAGCGCCGCCACCTCTGGGATCTGTAAAACAGAAAGGCCTTCAATTACATCTCTTTCCGTAAAATATCCATAAAATCCTTGCCCGAAATATGATAAATACCTGTTGCGCCTTTCATTGCTGCCAATACACATCCTTCTGCCAGATCTTCAGCAAGGGTAGGGGTACGGAACTGATCATCAACCACATTTATT
>JABDHI010000020.1 GCA_013285655.1 Bacteroidota bacterium | reverse complement strand
AGAAAAAAACACAATGCTGAAACGACTTGTAATTTTAAACTCAACAACCTACGGAAAAGCCATCGTTAAACTCGATGATTGCGATTCAATTCAGTTGGTTGGCCCGAATAATATCGGGAAAAGTACCTTTATTTATGCCCTTAACTTTCTGTTCATTATCGACGGAAAGAAGATGGCGTTTGTAGATAACAAACCGGGCGATAAGGAAACAGTGCATCACTATTTTCCATCGTCCGTTAACAGCTACATTGTATTTGAAATTTATAAGCAAAACTACTATTGCATATTGCTGAAGCGTAATAGCGAAGGCGAGGTGGAGTACTACCGTTTCGACAGGGAGTATAGCGATGACCTGTTCATTAAAGAAAAGAACGGCCAACAAACTGTACTCAAATTTGATGAACTGCAAACACAATTCAGCGCATCGGGTATTGAACTATATGAGTTTAAAGATAAGCGCGAAGTATTTAACTGGGTTTACCAGCGTGGCAATAAGAACAATGGTGTAATTTGGCTTGAAGACAATGTAATGTCTGACGGGTTAAGTAACAACTTCTCGAAAGTTTACCGTTACCTAATTAACTCAAAGCTTATTACAAACAAGACTTTGAAAGAGTCTCTCATGATTGCCGATAACAGGGATAATGAGGGTATTAACTTCTCGCAAAAGAGTAAGAAAGATATTCATGATCTGTTACGTATTAATGAAGAGATAAAGACCGTATCGGATATACAAAAAGATTTCTTTGAATTCCGTGAAGAGTTGAACCTTTACAAGGCCAAGACCAAGAATTTGGCTGAGTTGGTGTTCCTTTTCAATTCAAGGTATTCTCCTACGCTTACCGAAATGGAGATGCAGTCGCTTAAGAGCAAGCAAGAACTGGATAAGACCCAGTTTGAGTTGAACGAAAAGCTAATACCTAAGAAACAAAAATTAGACAGGGAAATTGGCGGTAACGAAGTTGAGCTAAAGCAAATTGCTGAACACCAGACTGGCTTGCAACAACAAATTGCTGAGATCAATTCATACGAAGGCCTGCAATTTTTAAACCAACAGCTTACCAATTTCGATAAGATACGTAAGGATACCGAAACCAGCATTACACGTGTTGAACGTTTTACGGTTAAGCAAATTGAACAACGTATTGCAGACCTGAAAGCCTCTATCAGCCGTATTGATGGACAGGTTAAGGGCTATTCGAACCAGTTGATACACAAAATTACTACCGACCAAAAAGATAAGGAGATATTGAACTTTATTCTCTCTCCCGATTTTTCGAGCCAGTCAGCTGATTTGATAGAGAAGAAGATTTCGAAGTTGGGTTCGTTAATGAAGTTGTTCGATGGAGAAATTAAATTGCCTAAAGGAATTAAGGGCAGCCCTATTGATTCAGTAGAAGAATTAAAGGCCAAGCTTACCGAGCTTAAGAAAGAACGCGAAGAGTTTGAAAAGCTATTGCCTGTAGCTATTGATTTTGAAAAGGCGCAGAAGCAACTGGAAGAAGTAAAGGCTAACATTGAAGAAACCAAAGCTAAAAACTAATCATTTTGTTATATTTGTTGTTGAAGCAAACTTACTACTATACTAAACCATTTTAGTACTAAGCCAAACTACCTATGTATGGTGAAATATATACACAAGCATCTTAAGTTAAGACTATTACTAATTGTTTTAGTATTCGGTTCACTTTCTGCTTACGCCACCTCTTACCAATGGAACGGTTCTGCTTCTTCTGTTTGGTCAAACCCGCTCAACTGGACCCCAAACGGAATACCGGGTATAGCCGATAACGTAACTATAGTTTCTGCAGGAACTGCACCCATATATGATAATTCCTCTTTACTAGGCATTACGAACTTTACCATGACCAGCGGTACCTTAAACCTGGGTGGCTTTACATTAACAGCCACAGGTAATGCAGTTTTTACAAATGGTACCATAAGTAATGGTACCTTAACCATTAACAGCAGCGCAACAAATACAGCCACGCTAACTGCTACTACTTTTGCCGCAACAGCCACCTTAAATATTACAGCAGGTTTGGTATACTTAAATGGAGGAACTTACGGCGGAACAGTTACCATTAACCAAACTGGTGCAACTAATACTAATGGTAATGGTGGGGCAACATATAATGGAACTACTACCCTAACCTGTTCCGGATCAGGCTATTTATCTACCGGTGGTGTTACTAAAGATAACTTTGCCGGCCCCTTAACCGTTAACAATAGTGGTACAAACAATATTTACCTGGCTAATAATACCAGTGGGAATACATTTGGTTCTACTGTTACACTTAACAATAGTGGTTCCACGTCTGCCGGTACCAATAACATTATTTATGTTGCTTATAACACATCTTCATCCGCTTCTTTTGCAGGGGCGGTTACTGTAAACAACACCTCCGTTTCTAATGCCAATACAGGTGGTGTTTATTTTGGCAATGGTAATTCTTCCAGCGTTACATTTTCAAACACAGTTACGGCAACTAACAATGGTTCAGGAAGTTCTAATAACAATATTGAGTTTGGCAATGGTACAAGTTCAACCATTGCATTCAATTCAACCGTTAGTATTACCAATAATGGAAATACTACTACAAATAACATTTATTTTGCAAACGGCAATAGCTCTTCAGCAACCTTTGCACTGGCTTTAACAGTTAACAACAATGGTGCAGCTACTAATAATAATATTTATTTAGCGCAAGGCACAAGTTCGTCAGTTACTTTAAATGGCGCCATTAGCTTAACTAATAACGGTTCCGGTACAAATTCATTTATTGGTTTGGGCGAAGGAGCAACATCTACTGTAGCCATAAACAACACCTATACACTAATAAATACAGGTTCCGCTACCAATTCTTATATACGTACTGCTTTGGCAGGTAATGCTACAATAGCTGGCAACATTGTAGTGACAAATACCTCTACGGCTGCGGGTACCAATGGCATTTATTTTGGATGGAATGGCTGGACCGGAACAACAATATTAACAAGCGGGCATACAGTAGCGGCTTCTTCAGCAGCTAATTATAGCACAGGCGCGCTCGGCTTAATTAATTTTACACAACAGGGCGCCACAGCACAAAATATTACCCTATCGCCAGCCGGATCTGCCATAATCACCTACGGGCCCAACTCTTCTTTTGCTGCAAATGTAACTTCGTCAAGCCCGGGTTTATTATTAAATGGCTGTACTTTTAGCGGCACATCTACTCTCACAAAAAACGGCGCATCTAATGATGCCGGTGCAGGTGGAGATATATTTGTTGGAGTTTCTTCAATCACCAATAGTGGCTCCGGTAACCTAACATTAGCCAATACAAACCCCGATATTTATCAGGCAGCTCTAACCGCAACCAATAGCGGGACAGCTAATTTGCAACTTGCTAATAATTCTGTTGGTAATCAATTTCAATCTACCGCGTCATTGATCAACAATGGCAGTACATCGGCAAGCAATAATAACATACTTTATGTGGCCGCAAGCGCAAGCGCTACAGCAACATTCACCGGGGCCGTAACCATCAATAATACTTCCGTTTCGAATGCAAACACGGGTGGTGTTTACATAGCTAACGGCAACAATTCCAGTGTTACATTTTCGAATTCGGTTACGGCTACAAACAATGGTAGCGGCAGCTCTACCAACAATGTCGTGTTTTCTAATGGAACAAGTTCAGTAGTTAATTTTAACGGTTCTGTAACTGCAACTAATAATGGTAGCACTGCTAACAATAATTTTTATTTTGCTAACGGTACAAGTTCTTCTGTAGCATTTGCTACAACATTTACTGTAAATAATAATTCAACCGGAACAAATGCCAATATTTATATTGTGCAAGGGACCAGCGCTACAGGTACATTTACCGGAGCTGTAAGCCTAACCAATGCAGGTTCAGGTACAAATTCATTCATTGGTGTTTGCGAAAACTTAAGCTCTACAGCAACTTTTAACGGTACCTATACTCTTATAAATACCGGCTCAGCTACAAATACATATATCCGCCATGCATTGCAGGGGAATGTTACTGTTAACAATAATATTATTCTTACCAATACTTCTACCGCTAGTAACACAAATGGTATTTATTTTGGCTGGAACGGATGGCCTGGAACAACTACTTTAGCAGCCGGCTATACCATCTCAGCGTCTTCAGCAGCTAATTATAGTACGGGAGGTCTTGGTTTAATAAACTTTACCCAGCAAGGTACAACGGCACAAAACCTTACCCTTTTGTCTACAGGAACTGCTATTATCACTTACGGACCTAATTCTTCTTTTGGCGGAAATCTTATTTCTTCAAGCCCCGGTTTGCTTTTAAATGGATGTACTTATAACGGAACAAGCAACCTGACTAAAACAGGTGCTAATAATGACAATGGCAACGGTGGAAATACATTCGTAAAAACAACAACTCTTACCAATTCCGGTTCTGGTTATTTACTTACAGCAAATGCAAGTCCGGATATTTTTGAAGCACCATTAACTGTTAATAATACTGGCACTAATAATATTTACCTTGCTTATAATAGTGCTACAACACAGTTCCAGTCAACCGTTAGTTTTATCAATTCGGGTAACACCTCGGTTACAAACAACAATATTATTTATATAGCGGCTAGTGCGGGTTCTGCGGCAACGTTTAGCGGCGCTGTAACCATAAATAATACAGGTGCGGCTTCAGTTAATACAGGCGGTGTATATTTTGCAAATGGCACAAGTTCCAACGTTGCTTTTGCAAGTACGGTTACTGCTACTAATAATGGTACCGGCTCAGCAGGTAACGAACTTCTAGTATTTTCTAACGGTACAAGTTCCGTTGTAAGTTTCGCTGGTGCCATAAACATTACCAATAGCGGATCTGCTTTAAGTAATAATGTTTACTTTGCTAATGGCACCAGTTCTCAAACCTCTGCATCATCAACTTTAACAATAAACAATACGGCATCCGGCTCAGCTAACAACAATACATACATAGCCAGTGGAAATAGTGCTTTGTCTACATTTTCGAACACAGTTACCATTAACAACAATAGCCCGAGTCCGGCATATAATGCCCAGGTTTTAATTTGCCAAAACACAGCTTCAAAAGCCACTTTTTCAGGTGCAGTTTCGTTTACTAATGGAGGAAGCGCCACCAATGTTTGCTGGTATCAGGTAGCATCAGGCACAAACGACACTGCAATTTTTTCGGGTGGGTTAACAACAACTAATGCAGGCTCATCACCTAACAACAACTATTATTTTGCTAACGGTAGCCCAAGCTATGTAAGTATATCATCACTTAACCTGAGTAACACGGGGAGTGGTGTAAACAACAATTATTATTTTGCCCAGGGTAGCCCTTCTAATGTGGTAATATCGGCAGGCTCTACTATAACCAATGCAGGAAGCGGAACGAACAGTAATATTTACTTTGCCAATGGTACCGGTTCAACAGTTAGCTTGCCTACCAATATGACCTTTATTAACAATACCAGCGCAACCAGTGGCAGTATAAACATTGGTAGCGGAATTAGTAGTATAGTGACACTAAGCGGCACCTCTACCTTAACCAATAGTTCGAGCGGTACAAATGGAGCAATTAATGTTGCTAATGGAGCAAGCAGCAATGTTACTTTCTCTGGCCCGGTGGTACTAAACAACATAGCTACCGGTACAAATGCGTACATAAATTTTGCATGGGCAGCCTCTGCTGTTGTTACATTTAACGGCTCGGTAAATGCTACTAATAATTGTACAGGCACAGGTGGAAGCGATTATATATTATTCTCGAATGGTACAAGTTCTTTGGCAACATTCGCCTCAACGGTTACCATTACCAATAATGGCTCAAATCTCAATAATCTTATTTATATAGCTAATAGCACTGGCTCTCAGGCTACATTTGCATCAACCGTTAGTTTAAGTAATATTGCTACAGGTTCAAATAGTAACACCTATAATATAGGTAGCGGTGTAAGTTCAATAGTTTCATTTTCAGGTAATGTAACAGCTTCTAATACTTCTTCTGGTACTAATCAAAATTATATATACTTCGGCAATGGCAATTCATGCCTTGTAACTTTTGCAAACCCGGTAACCTTTACCAATAATGGACCTGCTGCAGGTAACAACAACCAGTTTTTAATTTCTGCCGGAACAGGATCAAAAGTTATATTTTCAGGCGCAGCTACTTTCACTAACAGCGGTGCAAGCATTACAAGCCAATACCAGGTAGCATCAGGAACTTCAGATACTGCAATCTTCTCTGGTGGCTTAACAACTAATAATTCCGGCTCTGCACCTACTACCGATTTTTATTTTGCCAATGGCAATACTAGTTATGTTAGTATATCATCTCTTGCTTTAAGCAACACAGGAACCGGAACAAACAACAACTACTATTTTGCCAATGGCAATCCCTCTAACGTGGTTATACTGGCAGGTTCAACTATTACCAATGCAGCATCAGGCACTAATGCCGGTATATATATTGCTAATGGCACAAATTCAACGGTTAGCCTTCCTTCTAACATGACCTTTAACAATAATACATCTTCGCCTAATGGAATTATTAGTATTGGAAGCGGAAGTACAAGTACAGTAACATTAACCGGAACTACAACTATAAATAACAATTCAAGCGGAACAACAGGAACTATAAATATTGGTAATGGAATAAGCAGTAATGTTACAGTATCTGGCCCAATAACGTTAAACAATATCACTACCGGTACCAATGGTTATATATATGTTGCAAACGGAGCAAACTCTATCGTTACGTTTTCGGGTGCTGTAACTGCAATAGATAATGGTACCGGCACAGGCGGAACAAACTATATTGTTTTTTCGAATGCCAACAATTCATTAGCTACTTTCTCATCAACACTTAATGTAACCAATGGAGGTTCAAATATCAACAACAATATTTACATAACAAATGGTGCAAGTTCTCAGGCTACATTTGCCTCTACAGTAACCCTTTCTAATATAGCATCCGGCTCAAACAACAACACCTATTATATAGGTAATGGAGCGAATTCCATTACTTCATTCAATGGAAATGTTATAGCCACAAATACTGCTTCTGGAGCAAATCAGAACTACTACTACTTTTCGAATGGAAGTCCTTCACTTGTAACCTTTGCCGGCACCGCTAACTTTACTAATAATGGGCCTTTAGCCGGTTTAAATGATGATATATTAATATCTACCGCAACGGGATCAAAAACTATATTTAACGGGGCAGCAACCTTTATCAATAATGGCAGCAGTAGTAATTCTAACGAATTTCAGGTGGCTACTGGTACTACAGACACAGCTATTTTTCTTGGCGGACTAACCACTACAAATTCAGGGTCATCGCCTAATACCTACTATTACTTTGCAAATGGTAACACAAGTTACGTCAGTATCTCTTCCCTTACACTAGGCAACACAGGTAGTGGAACGAATACAGATTATGTTTTTGCTAATGGAAGCCCCTCAAATGTTGTAATTTCTGCCGGCTCAACCATTACCAATGCAACTACAGGTACAAATGGTGTAATTTATTTTGCAAACGGAACAAATTCTACGGTTAGCTTTCCAACAAATATGACTTTTAATAATAATACATCAAGTGTAAATGGTACCATTAGCTTGGCCAGTGGCACTAGCAGCACAGTTACACTTAACGGTACAACTGTGTTTAACAACAATTCAAGCGGAACAAATGGCACAATAAATATAGGTAATGGTAACAGCTGTGTAGTTACCTTGGCCGGCGCTACTACTTTAAACAATAGCAGCACAGGCACTAATGGTTATTATAATGTATCTTCCGGCACAAGCAGTAATGTAACCTTCTCATCAAGTTTAATAGTAAATAATAACGCTACCGGAACCGGAACATATAATTGTCAGTTTGGTAATGGCACCAGTTCTGGTTTAACATTTAATGATGTTGTTACAGTTAACAATGCTGCCAAGGGTGCCCAGTCTTTTGTTGGTTTTGATGAAGGAACAACATCTACAGCTGTTTTTAACAACACATGCACACTAAATAATACAGGAATAGCAACAAGCACTTATATAAGAAGCGCTTTATGGGGCAATGTTACATTTAACGGCAATATAATTACTACCAATACAAGTAGTGCTGCAAGTACTAATGGAATATATTTTTCGTGGCCGGCTTACACCGGAACAACCACATTGAGTAATGGCTATACCATAACAAATGGTGCGTTCTCTATTGGTAATTTATCAATGATAAATTTCACCCAGGTTGGCGGAACAGCGCAAACCATGACCCTTACAGGAACAGCCGACATGACTATTGGCCCGAATTCGGCTTTTAATGGCTCGGTTAATTTTATATCTCCTCAAATGTATTTGAATGGCTGCAATTATAATGGTGCCACAACCTTTTTAGAAAAAGATGGCGCAACCAATAACACAAGTAACGGAGGAAATATATTTAATAGCGTTACTACCGTTAAAGATATTTCAACCGGCAACTTTACACTTGCTAATACTACGGGCGATGACTTTCAAAAAAGTGTAACTTTTATACAGACCAGCACAGGTACATTGCAACCTGCTTATAAAACTACCAGCACATTCGAAGGCGATATTTCAACCGTAGGTACGTCCACTGCCATTACTTTTGGAGCCGGGGGCGCAACAGGAATAGCAAATGTTGATGGCACAATTACGCAAAACATAAATGGTGCCGCTGCACAGAGTCCTGTATTTGCAACACTAAGTATGAACCAGGCGGTTGGAGACAGTGTGATACTTAATGTTCCCATTAGCATTACTACGGCATTAAATTTAACTACAGGAACTATAAAATCAACTACCACTAATTTACCGACTCTGGCAAATTTGGCTTCCACTACTATAGGTAACTCTAACAGTTATGTAAATGGGCCTTTGGCATATACCATGGCTATAAACGGATCACGATCCCTAAACCTTCCTATTGGTGTTACTACTGAATGGTTACCAGCTGTTCTTAGTTTAACTCATAATGCAAGCACTTCATTCACCTATATTGCGCAGGTATTCGATTCAAACGAACACCGTTTAAACTGGACTCTTCCACCCACGGTTGATAACATATCAAGAGTACACGTATGGCATGTTGCACGTACCCTTACTGTTGGCGGCGCCTTGTCAGATTCGGCGAACTTAAGCGGTAATCAAACCATTCAACTTTATTTCGACTTACAAGATGGTGTAACAAACGGACCCTATTTAACTATATTAAAGAGCGAGGCAAATCAACAAAAAAGATGGTTCGATATTGGAGGGTCCGGTGCGCCTGCTGCAAGCGGTGGCGCACTAGTAACCGGTAGTATTACCTCTACTTCTGCTATTGCACACTTTACTTCGTTCAGCATGTTTACACTTGGCGATAGAATTGGCGGAGCTAATCCATTACCGGTTCAAATCGTTTCGTTTACTGCACAACCTACCACAAGTGGAAGTGTTAATTTAAACTGGACTGCAGCATCGCAAGTAAACAACCGCCTATTTACAGTTGAGAGATCTTCAGATGGAATTACGTTTGATACCATTGCAGATGTAAATGGTGATGGTACCACATCACAAACATTATCCTATTCAACAGTAGACGAAAATCCATTAAGCGGTACTTCATATTATAGGTTACAACAAACCGATTTTGACGGACATTATAGTTTTGTAGGAGTTGTACCGGTTAATATTTCAGCTAAAGAAGGTATTTCTATTTTCCCCAACCCTGTTACCAGTAATTTAATACTAAAGTATAATTCCGGCGTTTCGCTTCCGCTTACTGTAAGGGTAATAGATGAAACCGGACGTATTGTAAGCACAAATACAGTTGATGTGTTAAAGGGTGATAATGCGTTCATGTTTAATGTTAGTGGACTATCTGCTGGTACCTATTTCCTTCAGACTGTTAATGGAACTTCATCAAATAAGTTTACCTTTATAAAGGAGTAGTAATTCCTTAGAATTCATTAAAAAAAACTCTGGGGCTAATTACCTAAGTTATAAACCTGCCCAACCCTTTCATCTCTCTTTCCATCTTTATAAATAGAAGATTCCGTCGAAATTCATTTGCTTTTTGCTTTTTTTTGACTATCTTTATACTTTAATTGCATAGTTTATATTGTCTTCTCATGGTTACTTCCCCTGTTAACGTAACTATCATGGTATGAAAAAAATCTCCGCCTCAAGGAATTTAAAGATATTGGCATTTAGTGCCTTATTGTTGGTAGTTAGTTTTACTTCAAGGTCTCAAACAACAATCAATTTTGAAAAAATTGAGGATCAGGCGACCAGCATAAAGAATCAAGCTTATAGTGAACTTCAAAAAGAAACTGGAATATCCGATGCCGAGGTAATGGATTTTTTCCGTTATTATAAAGATACCATTTCTAATTGCATGATAAAACTCACTCACGATTTACAAAACACGGGAGAGACCAATTCATACAACGAACAGGCTCTTACCTCAGATATGAAGTCGCGTTTTATTCAATTATACAATACTTTTAAACAAATAAAAATCGAGTTCCCTTCAAGTGTGGCAGAAGCTTTGGCTCGCCCAAAATGGCATAACCCTACAGGTACATGTAACCCCGCCTGCGACAATATAGATTTTTCTAATGGAGACCTTTCAGCTTGGACATGTGGTTATGGCAGTTGTGTTGCGGAAAACGGTGCGCCTTGCAGTAATGGTCCGCCGCCAACTGGCTCTTTTATTACTACCGGGGCAACATATCAAACTCCCGGCCCAGGAGTAACTAAATCTGCTGGTCCCGATGCTGCTACTGGTGGTGATTATCAAGTATATCTAGAATCAGGTGGTACTGACGCAATTACTGGTATTCCTAAGGTTTGTCCGGGATATGCCTATTCTGCAATGGTAGGTGATAGTAATGGTACTGGCCCGGGAAAAAAGCCAGATCAAGGTGTAGCTATGTTGGAACAAACCTTTCAGGTAACTGCTGCCAATGCAGACTTTTTTTACAATTACGCTGTAGTGTTAAATAACCCAAGCCATTGTTATTACCAACAGCCTTATTTTAGTGTTGTAATGTTGGATATGAATAATGATACGATACCACATTGTGGTAATTACAACGTAGTTGCAGGTGGCAGTAATATTAGCTCATCATCAAGCTGGCAATATCTTAATAAAGGAAGTGGTACTGAAGTAGATTATTTAAACTGGACAACTGCCTTTGTATCATTAAAAGCCTATATAGGCCAATGTATTACAGTACAAGTAATAACCGCCGATTGTGGTCAGGGCGGGCACTATGGCTATGCTTATTTTGTTGCGAAATGTAAACAACTTGGCATTATAACTTCTGCACCGGCAATTTGTGGTAACCCTATTACACTTACAGCACCAACCGGTGGTGTTTCTTACCAATGGATCGGGCCTGCAGGATGTATGACGCCAGCCTCAGGCGCTGCCCAGTCTATTACTGTAAGTTGCCCAGGTAAGTACTCTGTTATTATACAAACCGTAGCCGGCGCACTATGTGCCGATACATTAGATACTACTATTGTGGGCGCTATTGGCACGCCACCAGTACCTTACTTTAAGTCAGATACTGCTTGCGTAGGCAACCCTACACAGTTTACAAACTTAACATCAGGTGGTAGCGCTGCAAACACCTATAATTGGACATTCCAGGGTGGCGGCACTTCTACTGCTACAAATCCGCAATATACTTTCCCTTCTGCAGGAACATTTACAGTTACGTTGCAAGCTTTGAATGGCGGATGTGGAGGTGACACTACGCTTTCCGTCGTCGTCAATAGTCCGCCAATTGCAGGGTTTACGGCACCTACTGTTTGCCAAAACAGCCCTACAGGCTTCACCAATACGTCGACAAACGTAACTGCCGGAACGCCTTATAAATGGATATTTGGTGATGGAATTACATCTAATGCAGCAAGCCCAAGCCATACCTATGCAGCTTGTGGTACTTATAATGTAATACTTGTAGCTGGAGTTGCGCCATGTATAGATTCAGCTAAATCAACAGTAACGGTTAACCCTAATCCGAAACCTGCATTTACTGCAAACCCTGTGTGCCTGGGTAATAATACCATATTTACCGACACTACTAAAGTTACTTGTGGCGGTAGTGAGGCAACATGGTCGTGGATGTTTGGTGACCCGGGATCAGGAGCAAATAATACTTCAGCTTCTCAAAACCCGACTCACATTTTTGCTGATACCGGTTGCTATTCTGTATTCTTTAAAATAACTACTAATTTAGGATGCGCCGATAGTACAACCAAACCGGTTTGTATTACAGGTCCGCCAGTGCCTAAATTTACTGCTACTACCGTTTGCGTTGGTAAAACTACTGTATTCACTAATTTATCCGCACCTAAACCGGCCAATTCAAAATGGTATTTCGGAGATCCACTTAACAGTACCTCTACCCTTGCTAATCCTTCTTTCACATACCCTGCAGCAGGAACATACACGGTTAAGCTTATTGTTTCATCGGGTGCAGGTTGTATTGATTCAATAACAGCGCCAGTAACCGTTAACCCATTACCTACCTCGGGCTTTACTGCCGATACGGTTTGCCAGGGAATAGCTACTGCATTTAAAGATACATCGCACGGCGGTGCTACCTATAGCTGGAATTTTGGTGATGGCAAAGGAACATCCATTGCTCAGAACCCTACCTATACCTATGCTGCCGCAGGTACTTATAAAGTATCTGAATTAGTTGTAACAGCTGCCGGATGCAGGGATAGCATAACCTTATCCGTTCTGGTTAACCCTAACCCAACCGCTACAATAACTGTGCCACCTGTTTGTTTGGGTACTGCTAGTGTATTTACACTTACACCTACCAATATGACCGGTGGAACATATGCATGGACCATGGGTGATGGTAAAGGAACTTCAACCGCACAAAACCCAACATACACCTATGCTGCAAACGGTGCGTATACGGCTTCAGTAAATCTTACTTCAGTTAATGGTTGTTTGGGCACCGCAACAGTTGTTGCAATAGTTAACCCAATACCGGTACCTAATTTTACCGCGCCACCAGTGTGCCTGGGTAAAGCAACTTCATTTAATGGCAATCCTTCAACCTTGGCAAATGTACCTCCTCCACAAACCATAAAGAATTATGTATGGGCATTTGGAGATGGTAGTACAGCCACCGGCGCAACCGCTTCTCACGCATATGCAGCATGTGGCGCATATAGTGCAACCCTGGTAACTACTTCGGCTGCCGGTTGTGTGCACGATACAGCAATAGAAGATACCGTACACCCTGTTCCTATACCAAGCTTTAGCGCAACCAGTGTATGCCAGGGACTTTCAAACACCTTCACTGATAAATCAACTATTGGTTGCGGTGGTACAATTGTATCATGGGCCTGGAATTTTGGTGATGGCTCAGCCACATCTACTTTACAAAACCCAACCCACCAATATAAAATAGCGGGTGTTTATAATGTAAGCCTTACGGTTACATCTAACAAAATACCGGGTTGTGATTCTACTATAACATTACCTGTTATTGTTTATCCAATACCTGCACCGGCATTTACTGCAACCGATCCTTGCTTTGGTACAGCAACTTCATTTACCAATAATTCAACCGTAACAGGTGGTAGCATAACAGGTTCAGCATGGAGGTTTGGCGACCCTGCATCCGGAACATCTTCTGCTACAAACCCAACCTTCTCCTACCCATCTGCCGGAACGTATAATGTTACCCTTACGGTTACATCGAATTTTGGCTGTGTAGATTCTATTACGCAACCGGTTACCGTAAACCCAATACCTGTTCCCGGTTTCTTTAGTGATACAGCAGGTTGTGTTACCTATTGCGTATCATTTACTGATACTAGCAGTGTGGTTCAAAACCCGGCACCACAAAACATTACTTCTTACGAATGGAATTTTGGTGATGGTTCATCCGATTCATCTTCTACGTTAGCGGCACCTAAACATTGCTTTACCAAGGTAGGTACCTTCAGTATACAGCTTACTGTTACTACTAACCATGGTTGCAGTGCTACGCTCACCAGGCCTAACTACATAACTACATGGCCGGTACCTGTGGCAGCATTTACAGCAAGCCCTAACCCGACCGATACCTTATCGCCTACCGTTATTTATACAGATAACTCTACAGGCAACCCGGTGTGGTGGCAATGGACTTTTGGAGACAGGACCGATTCTACTGAATACACTCCGAATGGCGTACATACCTTTTTATATACCGACAACTGGCAGGATACAGGTACCTATTTAGCTAAACTTGTTATTAAGAATAAATTCGGCTGTACTGATTCGGTAACCGAACCGGTGGTAATTACACCGTTCTGGACCTTTTATGTACCTAATGCATTTACCCCGAATGGTGATGGCTTAAATGATGGCTTTATACCTAAGGCTGTGGGCGTAATAGCTTTCCAAATGTGGATATTCGACCGTTGGGGCCAAGAGCTTTACCATTGCACAAGCCTAACCCAACCTTGGGATGGAACTGTTCATACCGGGCCTACTTCGGGCCAGGCATGCCAGGAAGATACATACGTATGGCTCATTGAATTCACCGACATTTATAAAAATACCCACCGCATGGTTGGCAGGGTTACTATTATAAAATAGGGCTCACTCGCATAACTAATATGCAAAACTTAATCTATTAAAAAGGAATGTATAGATAGTTATGCTACCTTTTGAAACAAGGCAGATGATTCTCAAACACATACGCTATGTGTTAGTTATACGAAAGAAGAATTTCTAAAGTGGGTTTATTTTTACATTTTTTTTTGTTATCTTTAAGGTACCTAATTCAAAGCACCTACTTAGTCCTATATACTTACCACTTTGTTATTTACCCGTATATGGTATGAAAAAAAATATCGCTTTATTTACAAAGCTACCCATACAGGTTCTAACTATTCTTCTTTTACTATACAGCTCTTTGGTAAATGCTCAATCTATTTCTAAAATTGAAAAAGTAGAAGATGAAGCCACCACTATAAGAGATAAGGTATATAAGGACCTTCAAAAAGAAACAGGTGTGTCAGATGCCGGTCTGCTGGAATTTATCCGGTATAATATAGATACCATGGCTGCATATATGGTAAGCCTTTCCTCCACCCTGCAAAACATTTCTGAGCTTACTTCATCAGAAGAGGATAGACTTGTATCGGTAATGGAAAACCATTACTTAAAACTATATTATAATTTCAATCAAATAAAATCTGAGTTCCCATCAAGTGTCACAGAAGCTTTGGCAGTAAGGCGAGGCCCTATTCCATCCGGAATCTGTAATCCGGCCTGCACTAATCTTGATTTTTCAAACGGTGACCTTTCATCATGGATTTGCGGTTATGCCAGTTGCTCTGCAGAGTTTACGTTTCCATGCAGTAATGGGCCACCACCTCTGGGCTCTTTTATAATTAGCAGACCAGTCTATCAAATTCCAGGACCAGGTGTTACTGCATCAGCCGGCCCCGATCCGTCTACCAGAAATCAATACCAGGTTTCTTTAGAAAAAGGCGGCTTTGATACTGTTACGGGCATACCTAAGGTTTGCCCCGGTTATAATTATTCAGCTATGATAGGCGATAGTACTGCAAGTGCATGGGGTGTTGCCTTTTTAGAACAAACTTTTTTAATAACGCCTGCTAACGAAGATTTTTTCTACAACTACGCAATAGTGTTAAACAATCCTACTCACTGCTATTATCAGCAACCCTATTTTAGTGTGGCTATGTTCGACCAAAGTGGTGATACTATACCAAACTGTGGTAACTATTATGTGGTTGCAGGTGGAGGTAATATCAGTTCTTCATCTAGTTGGCAATATTTAAATAAAGGAACAGGTGCTGAAATTGATTATTTAAACTGGACCAGCGCTTTTGTATCGCTAAAGGCATATTTAGGCCAATGCGTTACAGTGCAAGTAATGACATCGGATTGCGGAAAGGGCGGCCATTATGGATATGCATACTTTGTTGCCGGGTGCAAACACTTAAATATAACGGCCATTGCCCCTAACGTTTGCGGCACCCCTATTACACTTACTGCACCTTCGGGTGGCGTTTCATATCAATGGATAGCTCCGGGGCCCGGGTGCATGACACCTGCAGCCGGTAATACACAAACCATAAATGCTACCTGCTCGGGTAAATATTCCGTAATAATACAAACCGTAGCAGGTGCTTCATGTGCAGATACTTTAGATACTATTATATCAGGTTTCATTACTCCCCCCATACCATTCTTTAAAGCGGATACGGTCTGTAATGGCCAAACAACTCAATTTACTAACCTAACCACTGGAGGCACTAATGCAAATACATATTTGTGGACCTTTCAAGGTGGGGCCACCTCTACCCTGGCTAATCCCAACTACACATTTCCAGGCCCGGGTACTTATACTGTTTCATTAAAAACTTCAAATGGTACCTGTCAAAACGATACCACTTTACGTGTTGTAGTCAATGGAATATCTATTGCAGGGTTTAAGGCGCCCACTGCATGCCAATACAGCAGTACTTTATTTACAGATACATCAAAAGGAGCCAGCTCATGGACCTGGAATTTTGGGGATCCCTCTTCAGGGGCAGCCAACAGATCGACAATACAAAACCCTACTCATATTTTTAGCGCTGCCGGCACTTTTACAGTAACAGAAACAACTGATTTTCCTCCTTGTTCAGACACAGCTAAAAGTATTATAGTTGTAAACCCATCTCCAATTGCAAAATTTTCGGTCACTTTTACCTGTTTCGGACAACCAACTTTATTTACAGATGCATCGGCCATAACTACCGGTTCTGACACAGCCTGGGCCTGGAGTTTTGGCGACCCTACTTCAGGAATAAACAATACATCTACACAACAAAACCCCGTTCATACATTTAGCACTGCGGGCACCTATTTAGTTACTTTAACAGTAACCTCAAATTTTAATTGCCAAAGTACTATAACCGTCCCTGTAACTATTGGGGCAATACCGGTATCAGCATTCACTATTAATAATGCTTGCCAGGGCCAACCCACCTTATTTAGCAATACATCATCAGTAACAACCGGAACAATTAATAACTGGAATTGGAACCTGGGAGATGGGACTAACTCTGCACTTCAAAATCCGGCACACATTTACTTAACCCAGGGAATTTTTGATGTAACTTTAATTGTAACTACCACAAACGGTTGTGCAGATACAGCAAGAGATAGTATTTTAATTAATCCGGTACCAGTTGCAAAGTTTATAGCAACAACAGTGTGCCAGGGCGATACAACTATTTTTAAAGATAGCTCTACCATTAATGGAGGGTCTATATCATCGTGGAACTGGAATTTTGGTGATGGTACAATATCATCACTTCAAAATCCATCTCACTTATATTTGTCTGCGGGTACTTACAATGTATCACTAACTGTGTCATCC
Organism: Bacteroidota bacterium; assembly: GCA_013285655.1. Classification (GTDB taxonomy): domain Bacteria; phylum Bacteroidota; class Bacteroidia; order JABEUT01; family JABEUT01; genus JABEUT01. The sequence goes on along the minus strand of JABDHI010000020.1, from coordinate 25,323 downwards.
AATACCGGTTGCGATTCAACATTTAAGTTGCCGGTTATTGTTAACCCGTTTCCTAACCCTGCATTTACAACCAATATAACATGCTTAGGCAAGGCAACACAATTCACTAACGGTTCTACCATAAGTTCGGGCTCAATAAGTGGATGGAGTTGGAGTTTTGGGAATGGAAGGACATCTACTGCACAAAATCCATCAATTACATATGCCAATGTGGGTAACTATACCGTAAACCTGGTTACAATATCATCTAATAAATGTATGGATTCCATTAGACAAATAGTTATAGTTGCCCCTAATCCTGTAGTTAGTTTTTCAACAGCCGATACTAGTGGCTGCGTAACTTTATGCGTACCGTTTAAAAATGCCAGCAATATTTCTTCCGGAACAATTACTTCCTGGAACTGGAATTTTGGAGATGGCAATTCATCAGTACTTGACACACCAATTTATTGTTATTCTAAGGTAGATACTTTTAGCGTTAGCCTTACAGCTACATCTAATAACGGATGCTCTAACACTTTTATACATCCACATTATATTATAACCTATCCTACGCCGGTCGCCGACTTTAAAGCTTTACCTAACATTACACAAATACTATCGCCAACCGTAACCTTCTTAGATAATTCAAAAGGTAACCTGGTTTCGTGGGTATGGACATTTGGTGATAATTCAGACTCAACTTTACTCACTTCAAACGCTACACACACCTATACCGACACAGGAACATTTATGGCCACCCTTGCAGTGACCAACAATTATGGATGCATTGACAGTTCGAAAGAACCAATACAGATAGAACCCACATCTGCATTTTATGTACCAAATGCATTTACACCTAATAGCGATGGCTTGAATGATGGCTTTATACCTAAGGCTGTTGGTGTAATAGCTTTCCAAATGTGGATATTCGACCGTTGGGGACAAGAGCTTTACCATTGCACAAGCCTTACACAACCGTGGGATGGCAAAGTACACGAAGGACTTACTTCAGGTGAGAAATGCGGGGAAGATACTTATGTTTGGTTGGTCGAATTTACCGACGTTTATAAAAACAATCATCGGTATGTTGGCAAGGTTACTATTATAAAATAGTCTTTTGGGTTATACCCATAATTATCACCTCACTTTACCCTCTTCTTTAATAAAGGAGAGGGTAATTATTTTATACCATAGCCTACCCCATCCCACAACACATTTAACTGACTATCAATGATTTACATAAACAGCTGACAATCAATTACTTTGGCATTTTATTGTATTTCATTGTTATTAACAATGGAAGGCCTATCAATAAAGGGCTTCAGAATATGCCTCATTGATAATTCTATTGTTATTTTATTGTTATTTCCTGGAGACCTCCAGTAATATTATATAACGACTACATACTAACCTGTCTTCGATTCGTAATCCGTAATTTTTAATTCTTAATTGAATTTACCCGATCATCTTCTCCTTCGACCAACGCAATACCTGAGCCAGTTGTTCTTCGCGGGTAAGCTTGGTAGTATCTAGCACTACGGCATCAGGAGCTTGTACCAAAGGACTTTCTTCACGGGTGGTATCTTCTTTATCGCGGCGTTCGAGATTGCGGCGCACATCGGCATCGGTAACTTTAATGCCACGGCCAACCAATTCTTCCTTGCGGCGTTGAACACGCACATCTAAATCAGCAGTCATAAATATTTTAAGTTCGGCGTGTGGTAATACAGTGGTGCCAATATCGCGGCCATCCATTACAATGCCGGGATGGTTACCCATTTTACGTTGTAAAAATACCATTACCCGGCGTACTTCATGCACTGCGCTAACGGGGCTAACCAGCTCGGATACACGCATGGTGCGTATTTGCTCTTCTACATTCACACCGTTCAAATATGTTTCGGTAGTGCCCAGTAATTCGTTGTGTTTAAATTCTATTTTAACGTTCAATAGTTCAGGTATTATTTTGGCTGCGGGAATTGCCCTGCCTTCTTGTATAACTCCCGTATCAAGACAATAAAGGGTAAAGGCTCTGTACATAGCTCCCGTATCAATATAAGCGTAGCTCAGTGCGGCGGCAAGGTCTCGTGCTACTGTGCTTTTTCCGCACGATGAATATCCGTCTATGGCTACTCTTATATCTTTCATTTAATTACGGCGTGTGTAAAAATCGTTTAATGCAAGGCCCAGTGTAAATGTGCTTTGCATGCTGCCCGGGTTGTAACCAGCCAGGGCATAACTTAATTGAAACTTGTATATTTTAATTACAAACCCACCTGAAATACCTACTAAGCTTGGGCGTGCAGCCAGTTCAAGTTCTTTGCGCATTTCGTAGTTATAAGCAAAACGCAGCATAAAGTTCTTGCCCAATACCACCTCGAGGTTGGGTGTTACGTGACGCATTATTTTATCAGCAAAGTTACCTACCGTGTTTTGTGGTATGGCCTGGTCAGTTAGTGGGTTAACGGTTTCAGTATCGGTTGGGTCAAGGTAGGTCAGGTTCCATTTTTGTAAATGATCTAAGGTTATACCAAATCGAAAAGGCGCATGTGCCAGCTTATAAGCAAAACCAATGGTAGTATTAAACGGTAACGGTTCATAAACACCGGCAGTGTATTCTTTTAATTGCGAGCCTATGTTTGCAATAACTGCTGCAATGTATAACCTTTTGTTTGCGCTAACATAAGAAGCAGAAAGGTCTAACGCAAAGCCTGTAGATGAGTACTGTTGCAAGTGTGATGATATACCCTTAAAATTAACACCCATGCTAATGGTAGAATCTTTAAGCGGCTGGCCGTACCCTATTTGATACAAGTATTCATTGGCAACAAAAGTGCCTGTAAGGTTACCTGCAAAATCGGCTTGTTGAAAGGTGCCATAGTTTATGTACTTAATGCCTGCGTCTACCGTGGCTGTTTGCCCAAAAAGGCCAAAGCCCTTAATGGTATGCGCAATGGAAAAATAGCCATAATCAATACCCGCCACATACGGCATATAGGTAAGCACAGCATGGTTGTTTACCGAACTATCTAGTATAGATGGGTTAGCAGCAGCAAGCCCCAGGTCGCCATCGCGTACAGTAATAAAGTTATCGCCTAAGGCAGCAGCACGCGCTGATACCGGTAGTTGCAAAAAACTAAATGTGCTTGTACCGCCCAGTTGAGCTAACAGTGAAAAGTGAAAAGCGCAAAATATAAAGCAGAGTGAAATGTATTTTAACCGCATAGCATTGGTGTTTCTCAATAAACGAGCCCTTTGCTGTTTTATTTTATGCGGCTCAACTATCATTAAACCGCTTTAACCTTAGCCTTTAAAAGCGACGCCATAGTTTTACCAATAATAGCAGGAGAATCAACTACTGTGAGCCCGCAATCGCGCATAATTTTCATTTTGGCAGCAGCAGTGTCTTCAGCACCACCTACAATAGCACCTGCGTGACCCATAGTACGGCCAGGAGGCGCAGTTTGGCCTGCAATAAAGCCCACAACCGGCTTGGTGCCGTGTGCCTTTATCCAGTTAGCTGCATCGGCTTCCATAGTACCGCCAATTTCGCCTATCATTATAATACCTTCAGTGCCAGGATCATTCATCAATAACTCAACCGCTTCTTTAGTAGTGGTACCAATAATTGGGTCGCCACCAATACCAATACAAGTACTTTGGCCCAGGCCTGCTTTGGTAACCTGGTCAACAGCTTCGTATGTTAAGGTGCCAGACCGTGATACAATACCTATAGTACCCGGATTGTGAATAAAGCCCGGCATAATACCCACCTTAGCCTCGCCCGGAGTAATAACACCAGGGCAGTTAGGGCCTATAAGGCGTGTGTTCTTATCTGTCAAATACGATTTTACTTTTACCATATCCTCAACCGGAATACCTTCGGTAATACATACCACCAGCTTAATACCGGCCTCGGCAGCTTCCATAATAGCATCGGCAGCAAACGCCGGAGGTACAAATATGATAGATACATCAGCCCCAGCTTGCTTTACAGCATCGGCTACGGTGTTAAACACAGGCTTGTCTAAGTGCTTGGTTCCACCTTTACCGGGAGTAACACCACCTACTACATTGGTTCCGTATTCTATCATTTGTTGTGCGTGAAAAGTACCTTCAGTACCTGTAAAACCTTGCACAATTACCTTCGATTTTTTGCTTACTAATATGCTCATATGTGTAAATTGGATTATCTGTGAGCAAATTTATAATAATTTGCGGAATAGTATACATAACTCTTAAAACCCCTTATTTAATGCAATTTAGGCAGATAATCCGTTCATTAAAACCATCCCCCACGTTTATGCTCTTTCCTTCCCCCTCTCATTACTGATGTTTTATTTCAAGCAATAAGTGTAGTATTTGTAAACACTTACTTTTATTGTACAACACAATAAATACCAATCACTTCCATCTTTGCTAAACAATTATTTGATAATCTGCTTAACCCTAAGTATTATGGAAGATGAAATACTATTACCCGAAATAACTTGCTTTGATTGCGGAGTAAATTCCAAAAAAGTTGAGCTACATAAACTAGTAATAAACAGCTCCCCCATTGAAATTTATCTATGTACAATTTGCCTTGAGAAGACTAATCATATAGTACCAATTGAGGAGCTGAAACTCAATATTATGAGTTATTAAAAATACCTGACTCCGTATTGATCAGTTCTTGATAAACTCTTTAAAGTATGAGTATTATCATCCTTGTATCTGATACTAATCACTTCGGTTACTTAGAAGGAGAAATACATTTACCATATAAAATATAATTATTATGAAAATTGAAATAAACGATCACCGAAAGATCTTCGAAATACAAAAAGAGTTCTCAGAAATGTTTCCATTCCTGAAGATCGACTTTTTCGGAAAGCCGCACTCAGCTAAAGGTGCATCACCAAAAATGACTCCGGTAAGCCCAAGCAAAACATTGCTGGAATGCCGCACAATACATACCAAAGGCATACTTACCATTACCCCGCACATGACAGTGAATGACCTTGAAAACGAACTAAGAGACAATTTCGGGTTAAGTGCAACGGTATTCCATAAAGCAGGCACCAATTGGATGGAAGTATCTTCGGATATGTATTCGCTTGAAAGCAATAATGAAATGGCGAAAGCAGAAGCCGGAGAAGTAAAAACCTCCTAATTAGCTTCAATCATTAAACATTGTTTGTAGGTATCAAGCGCTCGCTTTCGGGCAAAGCTATGCTCGACAATGGGTTTTAAGGTGTAACCTTTTAAATCCCCTAACCACTTTTTACTGTAAAGCATTTGGGGGTCGAACTTTTTTGTCTGTTCCGCCGGATTGAATATTCGGAAATAAGGAGCAGCATCACAGCCGCTTCCCGCCGCCCATTGCCAGTTGCCGTTATTGGACGATAGCTCGCTATCCAGAAGCTTTTCGGCGAAATAAGCCTCACCCCACCGCCAGTCTATCAATAGGTGTTTCGTTAAAAAACTGGCCACTATCATACGTACCCTGTTATGCATAAATCCGGTTTGGTTTAACTCTCTCATTCCTGCATCAACTATCGGGTATCCGGTTTCGCCTTTACACCAGGCATCAAATTCTTTTTCATTATTTCGCCAAACCAGCTTATCGTATTTTGGTTTAAAGCTTCGGGTAACAACATGAGGAAAATGAAAAAGGATCATCATGAAAAACTCGCGCCATATCAACTCATTTAACCATTGCTCATTTAGCGCTTGTGCTGCGGCAACCAATTCCCGAGTGCTTACAGTTCCAAATCTCAGGTGTACACTCAACCGTGTTGTCCCTTCAATGGATGGGATATTCCGGCTATTATGATAGTTACTGATTATAGCTTTATCTATTTTAATTACCGGAATATTGATCGTTGACTTTTCAAATCCGATATCACTTAAAGATGGATATGTGAATGATCTTTTTGTAAAATTATTCAGAAGCTTTTCGCTTGCAAAGGATTTGATTGGTTGCTCCTTCAGTTTGCTTTTCCATATTATGGAATAAGGCGTAAAGATGGTATATGGCTTTCCATCGCTCTTTAGCACCTCATCTTTTTCGAATATTACCTGGTCCTTAAAGGTTTGGAATGTAATACCCTTTGACTTTAGAAACTCCTCTATTTCCGCGTCGCGCTTAATTGCATAGGGCTCATAATCGTGATTGGTGAAAACGTGTTGCACATTATATTGATCCAATATCTTACTGAACGCATTTTGGGGTTCATCATACAAAACGCATAAGGAAGAACCATGTTTTATTAATTCATTATTAATTGCAGAAAGGGTGTTGTGCAGAAAAGTTACTCTTGCATCTTGCTTTGAACTAAGGGTGCTTAAAATATTTTTATCGAATATAAAAATTGGCAATACAGGCAAACCACTTTGCAACGCTTTCATTAACCCATGATTATCATGTAGCCTTAAATCTCTTCTAAACCAAAATACAGAAACACTGTATTTCATAAAAATTCCATTTACGCTTTAAATAAACGTGTTGCAATAAAATAGGTAACTACCGACACTACTCCTGTTAAAACAATCCCCCATGTTATATCTATCACCACAATAATCAAGGGCCATTTGGCAATGGTGGCCATATTGGTTAAATCGTAAGTGGCGTAACACATTGCACCAAAAACAGCGCCATTTAAAGCGGCAATCTTCCAATCCATTTCTTTAAGTGATGGATTAACAGCGAAGAATAGTATACCGGCAATATAAATGAGATAAAAAACTATTGCTGCCAGCCAATTTACATTAGGTGAAAGTACAAACCCCAGTTTTTCTTTGTACAAGTTTCTGGCAATAAAGCCCAACCAAACCATATCAATAGCAAGAAAAGTTATCAGGGCTATCAGATATGTACTAATTATTTTAATCATGTTTTTTGTTATTACTTATTAAAAAAATAACGGAGCATTACCCCTTATTAGATAAAAGGCTTTACCGCCACCACTCAAAGCGGCTGCCCCGTTACTATTATTCTTTCCAGGTTTTCCGAAGCCCATAGTCAAAGTATTGCTCAACAACCCCATCGCAAGTCCATTCCGATTTTATTCTTGTTTTCTTCACCACTTTTCTTAGCCCCGATAATATCACCCTATTTAAATCTCTCGAATTATCACCTTCTAATTCTGCATACAACACAAATTCATCATCGGCAATTTTTATAATTACGTCAGGCACCAGGTCTTTTAGTAAATGCCGTATAGCCACCATATTCTCTGACTTAACACTGGCCCTTAAAACAAATTTCTTCATGTAACTTAATTATACATAGCCATTATATAAACAAATGTACTTATTTTGTTTAACTTTTTACTATTTTTGTTAAACAAAATATTTTCACCATTTCAGGTAAGTTTTAATTTTGTATAGGGATTTTATAAATTAAGGAGGATTTAAGAGTGGGGAACTATTCAATTAAAGAACTTGAAAAGCTTTCGGGTATAAAGGCCCACACTATACGTATTTGGGAACAGCGCTATAAAATACTAAAACCCAAGCGGACCGATACGCACATACGTATTTATGATGACGAGGAATTAAAACACCTGCTTAATGTTGCTTTGCTATTAAAAAAGGGTTTTAAAATTTCGAAAGTAAGTAAGCTAAAAGCTCATGAAATAAACATCTACCTGCTTAACCTATACACGGTTAAAGGTAATAGTGCATCAATAGAAGACAAAATAAACGGACTTGCTATTGCCATGATAGAACTGAACAGTGAGTTGTTCGAAAAAATATTTTCATCATCCGTAAGAGGAATTGGCTTTAAAGGAACCATGGAAAAACTAATTTACCCTTTTTTGCAAAGGGTCGGCCTATTCTGGTCTGTTGGTGATATTAACCCTGCCCAGGAACATTTTATTTCAAACCTCATCAGGCAAAAGATCATTCACGCAATTGATTCGCAACTGCCATCAACTTCAAAAAAAAGCTTCCTTCTTTATTTACCCGAAGGCGAGTTGCATGAAATTGGTTTACTAATGACTTCATATTTGCTGCGTGAAGCGGGCCATACTGTTATTTACCTCGGGCAATCGGTACCATTAAAAGCTATAGAAGATGTTTATGCATCACACCAACCCAATAATATTATACTGTTCATTACAACAGCAAAACCCGTTCCCGAGATTGAAGAATACCTGAAAAGAATTGCAAAGGCCTTTCCTAAATCCACTATTTCTGTTTCAGGTGCAGTTGAAGTTTTATCAGCTGTAAAAATGCCATTGAAAATTAATTGGCTAAAAGGTATTGAGGACTTAAAATAATATTTCAGGTATTAAATTACCTCCCACTCTCTTTTACATAACTATAAGAACCTAGAAAACAGCGCCTTAGTGTTACCTGTGTGTTACTTGTATATTACGCAAATGTTTCTTAGATTTGTCTGTTAAGATCTAGTCCCTTTAATAACAACCTGTAATTCTCCCCCTGAAACCAACATTCTTAACAAATCCCTGAAATGAAAACAACAACAATTTTTAAAACTTACTTAATTGGCCTATTTGCCAGTGTATGTGTATCACAAGTCAATGCACAGTCATTGTACATACACATGGGTACCAGTGTAGATCTTTTAAATGGCGTTAACGTAAGCTGGAACGGGCAAGGCACTGCTGACTCTATTAAATGGGGTTACACTACCAAATATGAAAAAGGCACATTTTTAGCCGCTAAAAAAGCTGCGGTTACCTTTACCGGTAATTGGTTCTCTTATAATTTTGGCAATAACATCACACCATCTGCAACCATTTATTATTCATTGAGAGATTCTAAGAAAAACACCTGGAGCGCTCAATATAAATATCACACCGTTGCAGCTATACCTGCTGACCCTACAACCACTAGTTTTTCGTTTGCTGCGGCCGGCGATAGTCGCGATGGAGCAAGTGAGTTTACAACCATTGCAAACGCAATTAACGCAAAGCAACCAAGCTTCGTAGTATTTAATGGCGACCTTACTGCAAGCGGAAATGTAGCGAGCGAATGGACTACCTGGTTCAATAGTATTGATACATTGGGGCTAAACAAAGTTATGTTCCATTGCGAAGGTAACCACGATGCTGCTGCTCCTACTACCTATTTAAATATGTTCAATTTACCAACCAATGGTACGGGTACCGATTATAATTTTTACTCTTACACCTATGGTAACACTTTATTTATTGTGTTGAATTTTGAATATGGCGATGTGGCTCCATCAAACTCAGCAGATTGGACAGCACAAACCACCTGGATGACAAACCTGTTAAAAAGCGTTGACACAAATGTTATTAAATGGAAAGTAGTATCGTGGCACGAACCATATTACACCTGTGGCCAGCATATAGGCGAAATGACCTACGCTGGCTGGTGGCCCGTATTCGACCAATACGGTGTTGATTTAGTATTGAATGGCCACGACCATAGCTACCAACGTTTTAAACCTATTAACCAAAGTGTAAGTACTACCGCCCCAGTTAAAGCATACGGAGCTCACGCAGGCGAAGGCAGATGTGAAATTGTTTGTGGTGGTGCAGGTGCTCCGCTTTATACTGAAACAACAGGATCGAGCGACCCTAACCTGGCATTTTTACAAACATTTCAATCGACCAACAACTTTGTAATTTGCAATGAAACAGGATGTACCAACGGTATAACTAAAATGCATATTACAGCATATAACGATAAGGGAACAACCATTATTGACTCTGTAACAATTACAAAAGGTTGCGGCGGTAGCCTAACCAGCGTACCCGAAACAAGTGCTGTAACCAATAGCCTTAAAGTAGTGCCTAACCCGGTTACCAGCCAGTTTATGTTGCAATATAACTCAGCTATTACAGGCGATGCCGTTATTAAGATATGCGATATACAGGGCAAAGAAATTAAAACCCTGAATGTAAAGAAATCAGAAGCAACCATGGAATTCCAATATGATGCAACTGGTTTAGCTAAGGGCACTTACATTATATCAATCACTATAGGTGACCAACGCGATCAAACTAAATTTATAGTTCAATAAGTAATATTTACTGCAAATAAAAAGCCGCTAAATAATAGCGGCTTTTTTTATTTATTTCTTTCGTAAACTTCGTTGCAGTGAATCAAGCTGATTTATTACAAAAGCCCCGTCGGGTTTTGGCCTGCCCCTATGGCAGGTATAGCAAATAACCACGTGTATAGTATCCGGCTCAGTTGAATTAGCAAAGTTGAAATAGTTCGCATTTAAATAGCTGGTCATCCTATACATGTTTCGCGCGGTTCTTTTCTCCGGTTTCTTTTCGCTATCGTAATTAAGGCCAGGTTGGTTAGTATCGGCATGCCTTGCATGGCAATAGCTGCACTTTACACCCAACGACACGCTCCACTCGGTCATTATAGAATCAAGGCGCCTTCTGCCATGTTGCTGTGTCATACCATCAATATTCTCACCGTTGGGTTTAGTGTAGGCACCTAGCGTAATTAATACTCCGCCCAAAATGATAAATATAACTTGCCATTTTTTCATCACACCAAAAATAGGAAAAGTAACTTGTCTTTTACTACCATCAATAGGGTATAAGGCAATTACCTACCTTTGTATTTACCCCAAAGCGCTGAAGGGGCTTTGAGTAATAAAAATGAAGAACATCATCCTCGACGATACAATTGTAGCTTTATCTACCCCGTCGGGTGTGGGTGCTATCGGTGTTATCCGTTTATCGGGTTCGCAAGCAATTGATATTAGCGAGACATTGTTCCCTTCACTAAAATTAAATGCTGCAGCAAGCCATACGCTTCACTTTGGCCTGGCTATGGATGGCAAAGAGGTAGTTGACGAAGCTGTGGTTGGTTTGTTTAAAGCGCCCAAATCATACACCACTCAAAATGTGGTAGAAATATCGTGCCATGGTTCACAGTTCATTATACAACGCATTTTGCAATTACTAATAAAACTTGGGGCACGGCCTGCCAAGCCAGGAGAGTTTACCATGCGGGCCTTTTTAAATGGCCGCTTCGATCTATCGCAGGCAGAAGCAGTGAGCGACCTTATAGCATCAGAAAGCGAAGCAGCGCATCATATAGCCATGAATCAAATGAGAGGCGGCTTTTCGGGTGAGTTAAAAAACCTACGACAAAAATTAATGGACTTTGCATCGTTAGTTGAACTAGAGCTTGACTTCAGCGAAGAAGATGTGGAGTTTGCAAACCGCCCGCAATTGATAAGCCTGCTCACCGAAATGCAGGACAAAATAACTAAGCTATCAGAATCATTCCGCTTGGGGAATGTATTAAAGAACGGCGTAGCTACTGTTATTGCTGGCAGGCCGAATGCAGGCAAATCCACTTTACTGAATAATCTGCTTAACGAAGAACGTGCTATAGTAAGCGATATACCCGGCACTACACGAGACACTATTGAAGAAGTATTAAGTATAAAAGGTGTTGCCTTCCGGTTAACCGACACTGCAGGCATACGCCACGCAGCCGACATTATAGAGCGTGAAGGTGTTGAACGCACTATGCAAAAAATAAAACAAGCATCTATTGTGCTTTACTTATTCGATGCAATGGAAATGAGTGCAGCTGATGTACTATCAGATGTAAAAAAACTTGGCAATAGCGATAATATAGGTGTAATACTGGTAGCCAACAAAACAGATTTGCTTACTGAAGCCCAGATTGAGGCTAAGTTTAAGGAGATTGGGACCATACATTTTATTTCCGCTAAAAGTGGTAAAGGCATTGATGAACTGAAAGAGCATCTATATAATGCAGCATTACAAGGCGCAACCATGAAAGAGAGTGTGGTGCTTACCAATAGCCGCCATTACGAAGCGCTACAACTTACTCTGCAAAACATCACCAACGCAAAAAATGGCATTGAAACAAAACTATCGGGCGAATTGGTAGCATCTGATATACGCAGTGCACTCAGCCACTTAGGCGAAATTACCGGCGAGGTTACTACTGATGACCTACTCGGTAATATCTTTGGTAGGTTTTGTATTGGGAAATAAACAAACAATAATACCATATCTTGAAAATTGAGGTTACGCCGTACCCTTAAGCTTATGTTTTAATATACCGAAGACCTAAGCCTGGTGAGGATCAAATCTTCTATTAAACTAAACTTGAAGTAATTTTTCGGTTTAATAATTCCAATAGCATTTCAAAATTTGCTTTTCTTATCATTATTGGTACATTTGATTCACAAAGGCCACTTAATTCATATTAAAAATCTTAAAACACAACACATGAAAAAGACTTTTTTTAAACTCACTTTAATTGCTGCATTAGGTCTTGGCTTAGGCTCATGCACAAAAAAAACTACTTCAACCCCTGCTTCTACTACTCCATCTTTTACTGCCAGCATGAATGGAACCAGCACCACTTTTACCGGCAAAGCGTCATTAGGCAGTAACTACCTTACCATTACAGGTGTAGGCACAAATTATACTATTACCATTTACGATAAACTGCCTGTTCAGGTTGGCAGTGCAGTTACATTAGGCGCACCGGGTGGTACTTATGCATCCGTAACTACTGGTGCTGGTCAGTTTTGGGAAACAAGTAGCACTTCAACAGGCACGCTTACTATTACCACCTATGATACCTCGACTAATTTAGTTACCGGTACTTTTAGTTTTACAGGTACTCCAAGTTCAGGCACAGGCAATATGGCTGTAACAGGTGGTTCATTTGCTAATATTACTTTCTAACATTTTTTCACAAAAAAAAGAAAGGGCGAAATGCAATGCATTTCGCCCTTTCTTTTTTAGATACAGTACGCAGTTATTCTATTACTACTCTCTTTACTATTTGATTGTCAGATCCATTTAAAGTGATACGTACAAAGTACACACCCTTAGGCAAACCGCTCATATCAACAGGCATTGACGCCATTTGATTATCCACCTTCATTACCTGTTGGCCGGTTATTGAATAAATAGCCATAGTTTCAATTGTACCAGAAGCAGTAACGTTTATGATACCTTTAGTTGGGTTTGGGTATACTGTAATATCTCCATCAGTAACGTTTGTTGAGGTAAACGTTGGGCGTTTGTGAACCTCAGCGCCATTCCTATCTATCTCAACCGCGCCCATAAACATAGGTGGTGCAGTTACAGAAATACTCTTGGTACTGGTTACCGAGCTATAAATGCCATTGCCCGATTGGGTAGCACTTAATACTACTGTACCGGCTACACCTGTAAGTGTTACTATGCCAGAAGATATGGTAGCCGGACCTGACTGAACCGTAATTACAGTAGTTAGCGCAGATGAAGCTGTTGCGGTTACACTAAAAGGTGATGATGTAGTTGTTTCAGCGCCTAAAGAACCACCCCAAGTAATGGTTTGGCTAACTTTTGTTACAATTAGCGTTTGACTTGCACTGGCAGCAGCATAAGTTGCGCTTGCTACAACAGAGGCCTTAATAATTGTTGAGCCAGAACCTTTAAGAGTTACTATGCCAGAACTATTAATTTTAGCCACATTGGTATCGGAACTAGAATAGGTTATGGTACCATTATTAGAAGAAGCTACGACTGAAAACGGACCAGCATTCATTAATTTAGCAGGTATAGTTGCCAGGGTAAGGGTCGTAATATCCTTATTAACCGATAACTGTTGGCTGGCTACACCAGCAGTGTAGGTAGCGCCCGTAGCAACAATTGCTTTAATTATGGTTCCACCTGCACCCTTAATAGTAACAAGGCCGGCACTGTTAATAGTAGCCACGTCAGTATCAGAACTTGAATAGGTTATAGTTCCGTAATTTGTTGAAGCACTAACCGAAAAAGCAGCACTATCAACATATTTTGTCGGAATACTAGCTAAGGTTACAATCGTTGTATTTTTATTAATAGTTAAAGTTTGGGTTGCACTACCGGCAGCGTTTAAACTTGTTGCTGCCACAGAAGCCGTAATATTAGTTGAACCCGGGCCAACTAAAGTTACTAAACCTGCAGAATTAATTGTTGCCACTGATGCATTAGAGCTTGAATAAGCAACAGTAGGATAAGTAGCGGTAGCAATTTCAGAGAAAGTAGAACCACCTGTACCGATACTCCTCGCGGCCATAGTTGGAAGAGTAACTGTGTTTATATTTTTATCCACTGTTAATAATTGAGAAGCTGAAGCTCCTGCGGTTGTGGTAGTAGCTAAAACAGAAGCGGTAATATACGTAGTACCGGCACTAAGCAGGGTAACTAAACCGGTTGATGGGTTAACTGTTGCTATGGCGGTATTAGAGCTTGCGTATGTAAGTGTTCCGCTGGTAGCCGAAGCCGATATAGTGAAAGTAACTCCTCCTGCGCCTAAATACTTAGTAGGTATACTGGAAAAAGTAACAGTATTGGTGCTTTTATCAACAGTAAGTGTTTGACTTGCTGAACCTGATGTATAAGTAGTTCCTGCAGCAACCGAAGCTTTAATTATGGTTGTACCTGAAGCTATAATTGTAACAGAGCCTGATGAGTTTATTTTGGCTACACCGCTATCTGAACTTGAATAGGTAATTGTTCCGTGATTGGTTGTTGCGCTAACCAGGAAAGGAGAGGTACTTACACCTATATATTTTACAGGAATAGCTGCAAGTGTGACTGTAGTTGGGTTTTTATCTACCGTAAGCGTTTGGCTTGCTGAAGCTGATGTATAATTTGTTCCGGCAAGTACCGAAGCAGTAATAAGAGCAGAGCCTGCGGCAACAATTGTAACAGAACCTGATGAATTAATTTTAGCCACATTCGTATCAGAGCTTGCATACCTTAAAGTGCCATAATTTGCTGAAGCGCTAACTGAGAAAGGTGAGGTGCTTGTGCCGATATATTTTACCGGAATGGCTGCAAGAGTTACTATTGTTGTGTTTTTACTAACTGTAAGTGTCTGGCTTGCACTACCGGCTGCATTTAAGGCTGTGGCTGGTACTGATGCAGTAATAATGGTAGAGCCTGCGCCTATCATTGTAATTACTCCCGATGAGTTGATTGTAGCCACAGCAGTATTTGAACTGGAGTATAGAATTGTTGGATAAGTAGCTAAAGCACTAACTGTATATGTAGATCCGCCGGTACCTATTACCTGATTGGGAATAGCCGCAAGGGTAACTGTATTGATGTTTTTATTTACAATAAGCGTTTGGGTTGCCAAACCTACAGCATATGTGCTTGAAGCGGCTACCGATACCTTAATAGTACTTGTACCAACACCAACAATATGAACGGTACCTGATGAGTTGACCGTTGCTACTGCAGTATTTGAGCTTGAAAAAACTTCGGTACCTGTAGTAGCTGAAGCTGTTAATGCAAATGTTGTTGTTCCAGTACCAACATATTTTGTTGGTATACTGCCAAGTGTAACTGTATTTGTATTCTTCGATACAACAAATGTCATATTTACATTTGGGGCTGCCGAAAAGGATGCATTACCTGCCTGCGATGCCTGAATGGTAACACTACCGGCTGAATCGCCTGCAAGAGTTACGGTACTACCCGAAAGAGATGCAATACGCCCACCCGAAATAATTGTAAAAGTTACCGGCAAGTTAGATTGAGCCACGGCGCTTAATGTAAACGAAGGGCTACTTACTGTTTTATTAGTGACCTGGGTGAAACTAATGGTCTGTCCTGTTTTGGCAAAAGCTTGCACGCTTACAGCAACAAAAAGCATACCGGTAAATAGTAATTTCTTCAGCATGGGATTGTAGTTTTAGTATAGTGTATTTGATTGAGTAGTGCAATGTAATAAATTCTATTTGAATTATATGTAAATACTGACCCTGAAATTCAGCAGCAAACTGAAAATCAGGCACAAAAAAAGGTGAAGCTTTGAACTAACTTCACCTTTATTTAAAATAATAATTTCTACTTCTGTACCATTACCTTACCTTCTGATACAAGTCTGTCTCCACTTTCAGTCATTATGCGATAAAAATATACACCCGATGCTTTAATACCAAGGTTTACAGACAACTGTGAATTGAACATAGAAGTTTCGTTATAAACTTGTTCGCCGAGTATATTATATATTGCCACTTGCACCTGCTCATTTTGCATTTGGCCATTTTCAATTTTCATAGTAAACGAACCATTGTTTGGGTTAGGATAAACCTTCACATCCGTATTATCAACCAGGTTCTGTATGCCAGTTAGTCCCGGAGATGTAACATTAATATTATCTAAGTAAACTATATTACCCCAACCCGAGCGGCTTTCAAATGAGAACATAACGCTAGCCTGCCCATCTAATGAAGCAAGGCTTATTGAATCCTTTCTCCAGGCAGCTGTACCCGCAGGTGGCACAAAACATTTAGAGCTATTTACGTCTGTACCTGCACCGGTAGTACTTCCTGTGGTACAAAGCGTAGCTCCGCCTTCTAAATATATATTGGTCCAGGTATTTCCGCAATCAAGTGAATAGTAAACAGCTAATGTATCACTATACTTAGGGGTACTGGTAAGGTTGCTGGGTTCGTAAGCTACGTCAAACGACATCTCAGCATTGGTAACACCTGTAAAGCTATAATTAGGTGTATATATTTGTTGTCGTTGCCCCGCTATGTTTACGGTCTGTCCGCAGTTTGCCGGAAAGTACATACACTGTGTACTGCTATAGCCATTGCTTGTGCAAAGCTCCCAACCACTATCACTAGGGTTCGGATAATTCATTGTCCACCCGGTTGGCGGGAAGGTAGATGATTGGAATGTTTCGCTTAATGGTAAAGTTCCTGATGTCATGACATGGATGTAGCCACTCACTGTAGTTGAATCATGCCCTGTTGTTGAGTTTACAACTTCTTTTACATAATATGTTCCCGGAGTTGAATAAACTATACCTGTAGGGTTCTGTACTTTTGCACTCGAAGGCGTACCACCTTGAAACTCCCATCTCCACGCATTGATTGTACCCGTAGATGTGCTTTTATCAGTAAAGTTAACAGTCATGCCAGGGCAACCTGTAGTAATATTAGAAGTAAACGCAGGTACTACCGGGTTACATGGAACTAAAGCATTGAACGCAGTTTGGTTGCCATTAAACACATCCTGATCAACGCTACCACTTATACCCGATACGGCACCCGTCCATGAATATTGGTTTAACACCCAGGTTGACCATGAACCTGTTGTAGAAGGAGGGGTTGCAGGATTGTTTGAAACAGTTGCTATCCACAAACCATACTTAGTAGCTGCCGATTGCATAAGCTTAGCATAACTTCCGCTGGTGTATATTATAGGGGCAATACCTGTAGCTGTTTGAACCGCCGAACACCAGTTTACTACCCAGGTAGTTAATGCTGCACCGCCCATAGTTGATAAAGCAGCTTCTCCGGGGCTATCCTCCACATCAAGCATAGGAGGCATATTACAATTAGTGCAATATTTTTTTGCAATACTTAAAAAATAAGTTGCTTCTGAAGATGCACTGTTAGCAACAGGGTTACAAAAATGGTAAGCTCCCATTTTTAATCCTGCAGCCATACCGTTCACCATATTAGAAGCAAAACTTGCATCAGCAATGCTGGTACTTTCGGTTGCCTTGGCATAAGCAAACTGATATTTATTGGGGTCTGACTTTACTGACGTCCAGTTAGGGTTGCCCTGATACGATGAAACATCAATACCTAATATGGTTTGTGCATTTACACTCAACCCTAAAACGCTTATTAAGGAAGCAGTTAGTATTTGTTTTTTCATGCTAACAACGTTTTGTTTAATTATTTAACTACTTCTATTTTACTAATACACTTCCACCCTTTACCATTAATATAATAGGTTACTTTAAATTTTTTCTTTGCATACTTATGGGCAATTTCATATTTACCGTCCTTCTCTACAATCAGATCCTTATATTCCTCATTTATTTCAAAACTTTTCCCGCTTGCATCTTTATGATCTTTTATTAAAACCAAAAACACGTTATCTATTTTAACACTGCATTGGTCATTAAACGCCTGCGGCGACTTAATTACACCTGTAATGTTCTTTGTTTCTTGTTGTCCGAAAACAGTTAACCCAATAAAGGATAG
Organism: Bacteroidota bacterium; assembly: GCA_013285655.1. Taxonomy (GTDB): domain Bacteria; phylum Bacteroidota; class Bacteroidia; order JABEUT01; family JABEUT01; genus JABEUT01. The sequence continues at coordinate 7,349 of JABDHI010000020.1, read as the reverse complement.
CAACACAACTAACAGCCTCGATTTTTTCATAATTATAGTTTAATGTATTTCAAATGTATTAATTATTAATTTAAAAAGCAAACAAATAACCTATTACTGAACAGTTTTAGACGACAATACAAATCATTTTTGCACCACCAATTTACCTTCTGCAACAAATTTATTTCCTTCTTCTGTCATTACTCTGTAGAAATAAATACCGTTGGCTTGCGTACTCATATCAATTGCAAGCTCTGAATTATTATTTGATGACTCAGCAAAGATTTGCTCACCCAAAAGATTATAAACACCCACATGCAATTTCTCATGGGTTGAAAGTGCATTTTGTATTTGCATTGTAAATAAACCTTTGCTCGGATTTGGGTAAACCTTCACTTTGTAATTATCCACTATTGCTTGAATTGAAGATGGCGAAGCAACATCAATATTTATGTTGTCGAGATAAGTCATGTTCCCCCAACCGGAACGATTTTCGAATGAGAACATAACACTTGATTGTCCGTTAACTGCCGATAGGCTTATAGAGTCCTTTCTCCATGCTGAAGTAGATGGCGGTTGAAAACACTTACCGCGAGACATGGTAACAACATCGGTACCGGCCCCTGTTGTGCTTCCGGTGGTGCATAGTGTAGCCCCACCCTTCGAATATATTTGATTCCATGTGGTACCGCAATCGGTAGAATAATAAATCACTAATGTATCGCTGTATGCTGGTGTACTTGTAAGGTTACTTGGTTCGTAAGCCACTTCAAACGACATTTGCGCATTGGTTACTCCGGTAAAACTAAAATCCGGTGTGTATATCTGTTGGCGTTCCCCTGCAATATTACCCGAATTACCACAGTTAGCAGGAAAGTACATACACTGTGTGCTGCTATAACCAACAGCAGTACACAGCTGCCAGGCACTATCTCCGGGGCTAGGATAATTCAAAGTCCACCCTGCTGGCGGAAAGGTAGATGACTGAAATGTTTCACTCATGGGCAGTGAAGCAGTTGGTATAACATTTATGTAAGCTGTGCTGGTAATAGAATCTTTCCCGGTTGTTGATGTTACAACTTCACTTACATTATAGCTACCTGATGCCGTATACGTTACAGTTGGGCTTGCTGAAGTTGATGTAGCAGGGCTGCCTCCCTGGAAAGTCCATTTGTAGCCCGTTATAGTGCCGGTTGATGTGCTTTTGTCGGTATACTTAACAACTAAACCTACACAGCCCGAACGCACATTTGATGTGAAAGCCGGAGTAACGGCTGACCCGCCAATGAGGGTTTTAAATGCTGTTGAATCTCCGTTGAAAACATCAGCATCTGAATTAGGGCTACTGGCAAGGCCCGGTACATTAGCGTTCCAGGAATATTGTTTAAACATCCATGTTTTCCATACTCCCAAATAGGTACTGCTGGGAGTAGCCGTTGTGCTGCCATCAGGGTCGGCGGTCCACAAACCATATTTGGTAACAGAAGATTGAAGATAATTAGCAATACTACCTTCAGTATATATTAAAGGTGCAACGCCGGTTAAGCTCTGCACGGTTGAACAAAATGTATTAACCCATGCTGTTAAGGCAGCACTGGTAAATGAACTTGCCAGCGTTGGCCCGCTAACGGGATCTTCCAGGTCGAGTGCGGGGGGAAGGAAACCGGGTTTCATATAAGAACCCGCTATCTTTACAAAGTATTTTGCTTCTGTAACGGCGCTATCATTTTCAGGAGTTGCGTAGTGATACGCACCCATGTATTCCTTTGCGGTAACTCCCGCGCTCATATTAGTTGCAAAGTTAGGGTCGGTATAGGTAGTGCCCTGTGTTGATTTACACCATGCAAATCCATAACCCGCCGATTTTGCCGATGACCATGTTATAGGATCATCGCCATGATAAACATCAACACCCAATATAGTTTGTGCGTGAGCGTTAAAACTCAAAATAGCACCCAGTAAAATAACAGGTAATTGTTTTTTCATTCAATAATGTAGGTTAAAAAGTGGGATAGTAAATATTTTATCATTTACCTATTTTAATAGTTACTCAAATATATTCACTAGTTTTCCAAAAAACAAGCACCTATAAAATCGCACGTATAAACAGGTTAAAATTGAAACCTGAACTGTTTTAGGTATCATTTTTTGCGCATTAAATGTATGAAACCCGCGGAAATGAAAACGGCAAAAAACAATAAACAGTTACCTGTTTGAGTTATACTTATTAAACTACCGCAATGAACTTTTCCGTATCTTATTTGTACTACCTGCATTATACAGACAATTAGAGCTCTGGTCCACTATTCTATTTAGTTTTTAATCGTTTTAATACATTAACCTATGAAGCTTACAAGAACTCCATTCTTTTTTCTCCTCCTAATAGCGGTGAAAGGTTTCTCGCAAACAAAACCTGACAGTGCTGTGCAAGACAGAGCGCTGAATATATTCCTTGATTGCGGTTATTGCGATATGGATTATATGCGATCTGAAATTCCGGTAGTAAATTATGTACGCGATCGCAAAGAAGCAAACATAGATATTGTAGCCTCATCCATAGCATGCGGCAGTGGTGGCAGTTGCTTAACATTCGTTTTTATTGGCCAGGGTAAATTTAAAGGCCAACTCGATACACTTCGAGCCAATGTAACATCGTTTGAAACTGACGATGGCATGCGTCAAAAAATAGCACAAACACTTAAGGCAGGCCTTATACGTTACATTGCTCAAACGCCGGATATAAGTAAATTAAGCATTTCGTTTAGCAAGGATACCAATAGCAAAACATCAATTAATGCCCCTGTAACCGATAAATGGAGATCGTGGGTATTTACTGTTAACCTTGGTGGTAACCTCAACCAACAACAGCTTACACGGCAATTAATGTTTACACCTTCCATCAACATCTCAAAAATTACCCCTGAATGGAAAATAGGTGTAAACGCAAGTAGCCTATACATGAACAATACCTATAGCATTTCCGGCCAAACCGTAGATGCCATTATGCGCACCGACGCATTTACAGGCTTTTTTGTAAAGAGTATGGGCGAGCACTTCTCAAGTGGCGTGGTTGGCGGTGTTAATACATCAACCGTAAGTAATTTTAAACTTCAGGAAAAAATTGGACCGGCAATTGAGTACTCCGTATTCCCTTATAGCGAATCTACGCACAGGCAATTGCACCTCCTTTATTCTATTTATGGCATCAGCAATAGTTATGTTGATACTACTATTTTCGGAAAGATAAATGAACGCCTGGGCGCTGAGGCATTAACACTTTATTCTCAATACAAACAAAATTGGGGATCCTTAGCAGGACAAATAACCGCCTCGCATTACTTCTACGACTTAAAAAAGTACGAAGTGAATATGAACATAAATGCTAACATAAACCTCTTTGAAGGTTTTTCAATGGGTTTCTTTGTATCACTTAGCCTTATTCACGATCAAATATACTTGCCGGCAGTTGGGCCAACCGATAACGACATTTTGTTGGGCCTACAAGCTCTTGCCACTACCTACAACTTCAGTTCAGGCTTGCAAATGACCTATACGTTTGGATCTATTTACAATAACATTGTAAACTCAAGGTTTAATTTGCAGTTCCCGTATAATTAAATAAATTTGCTCTACACCAAACATAGCCTAATGCCAATCGTAAATTTCACCCCTTTCCCTACCATGGCAACCGAGCGCTTGGTATTGCGCCAGCTTAGCCTTGCCGATTTAGATGATGTATATACGTTACGTGCCAATCCCAGTGTATCAAAATATATAGCGCGAGACCATTATACTAATAAAGAAGAAGCCCGTGGTTTTATAAACAAAATAAACACCAGTATAAGCAATAATGAAACGGGTTATTGGGCCATTGCCCTTAAAACCGACAATCGCCTTATTGGTACTTGCTGCCTCTGGCACATTTCGAAAGAAAATTCAAGAGCAGAAATAGGATATGAATTGCACCCCGACTTTCAGGGTAAGGGCATTATGCGTGAAGCATTAGGGATGTTATTAAACTATTGTTTTAAAACAGTTGAACTACATTCATTGGAGGCGGTTGTCGACCCAAAGAACATCCGGTCCATTCAGTTATTAGAGAAATACGGCTTTGTACGCGAGGCATACTTTAAAGAGAATACATATTTCTCAGGCAAGTTTAAGGATACTGCTATTTATTCGTTGTTGAGCAAGAACTTCCTGAAGTAGAATAATCAAACTCTTGTTATAAATCAACTCCAAACCACTAAAGGGGCTTTGACTACATAACTTGCTTTTCACGTAAACATTCAAAACCCCTTTAGGTGTTTAGGGTAACAAAAAAAGCCCCGCATTTCTGCAGGGCTTTTTTAATTAGGTCGGTATTGCGGAATTAAACGTGCTTAACGTTAACTGCGTTTAAACCTTTTTTACCTTCTTGTACTTCAAACTGAACTTTATCGTTTTCACGGATTGGCGCTTGTAAGCCAGATGAGTGAACGAAGATCTCGTCACTTGTACCATCTACCTTAATAAATCCAAAACCTTTTGTGTCATTGAAGAACTTAACTACTCCTGTTTTCATTGTATTGTTTGTTGTTGTTATTAATAGGTTGCCTGTATCTACTTTAGTTACAAGCATCCCACTTGTTATTATGGTGCAAAGATAGGCTATTTATTGCAATCAAGGCTCAAAATCAAAATTATATCTTGAAATGTGCAGTTTTAAAGCCATTTTAAGCTTAACTCATCTATTCAAAAAATCTTTTACTTTTAGGCATTCCAATTCATTATATGCATGAAAATTAAAGCCCGTAACCTTATACTGCCTGCCTTATTGGTATTATTTACTATTGTTGAAGCATATTCACGCGCCGGTGGCGGTGGTGGCGGACACAGCAGTGGAGGCGGCGGTTTTAGCGGAGGCGGCGGTGGCGGTTTTGGCACCGGTGTAGCCATTGGCTGGTTGTTAGGCAGCAGCGTGGGCAGGGTTATATTGGTAATACTTATTATTGTTTTTATACTTTATAGCTATAATCAAAGAAAGAATGGTGGTGGTACTGACCTGGTTAGCGGCACCTCAGAAGGTCCTCAGGGTGAGGCAAAAGGTGTTAGCCCCGATTTTGTAGCTGCCAACCAGAATTTTAACCAGGAAGCATTTACAGCTAAGGTTAGCACAGCCTTTTTAGCAATACAGGATGCCTGGATGAACAAAAACCTGGGCAAAGTGCGTAAATGGATAAGTGATGGTGTTTACCAGCGCTTTACAGCTCAATTTACAATGATGGAGGCCCTCGACCAGGTAAATACGCTTAGCAACATTAATATTCGTCAAATACGTATTGAATCGGCAGAACAAGAAGGTGAATACAGCATTATTACCGCTTCGGTGTTCTTTAGCGATGATGATAAGTTCATTAGTCGTAAATATCCTCAGTTCAATGAATCCTTCAGCGGCGATACCGCTACGGAATATTGGACCTTTATTAAAAAGACCAGTGTTGCTGAAAAAGATCTGTACCATAGTAATAATTGCCCTAAATGCGGTTATGTATTAAAAGATGATGCAGGTGAAGTAAGCAAATGCGAATCGTGTGGAACAGTAACTTACTTAGGAGACTACGATTGGGTACTTTGCGAAATAACCCAGGAAGAAGATTACTTACGCAATAACTATCGTGTGAATAAGAACGAACCAAATCTTGCTCCACTTTATGCTAATGCTGATGAGCACTTCTGCATACAAATGATGGAAGATAAGGCATCGAATGCCATTATGCAATACTTTGTATCGCATACCACACACGACCTTAAATATGTTCAACGCTTTACCGACGATAACCTGTTTGCAAGCATTGAACAATCTATTAAAGCCCAGGAGAAATACATTTTCAACCGTCTATATCTTAACGAAGTGAATATGATAAGCTGCGTGCAGGCTAATGGCATGTGGTTAATTACGTTCAATATTGCATACTCATCTATGCGCCTGAGGGAAACACCTACCGGCATAAGCACAATTGATGATACTGTTATTGAACGCTCGCTTTCACTTACCCTTAGTAAAAAGGTAGGAGCCGTTAAAAAGACTGAGCTATGGAGTTTTGCCTGCCCTAGTTGCGGTGCGCCTTATGTTGATACTACTACTACCAAGTGTAGTTACTGTGGCGCACAAACCAACTCAGCTAATAACGATTGGGTGATGGTAAACTTAAGCGAAGCTTAAGGACTAAATATTGAATAACGAATTCCGAAGTCAATACTCTATTTCAGAATTCGTTATTCATTATTCGATATTGGGTATTTAATTTCTTACCTAGGGTGGCTGGTACCTGACCTTACTTGCGGAGTACCTTTACACTTATGGCCTATACGATAACCTTTGTTAGCCGGTATAAGGAAAAATGCGCCAACATTAAAACTTGCATTAACAGCGGTGGTCGGCTTAGGTGTTGTATAGTAAGGTGAGCTGTTATAGTCTTGCCCTACTCCATCAACGCCGCGCATATCGGTAAAACCATAGGTAACCCTAAAATCAGTTAAAATAAAGAAGTAATCGGTAATACAATACTTACCGCCAAAGCCAAATACAGCTGCCACATTACTCTTCGCAAAATAGTTGGCTGTAGTATAAGCTTGTATTGCTGATGGGTTCGAAAAGTTACCGGTATAATTAGCGCCATTGATCATATCGTATTCAGCGCCTAACTCTACAAATGAACCCGAATTAGTTTCGAGACAAAGCAAAAGCGGAATTTGAGTTTCAGTAAGCGCGGTTTTCGAAGTGTATGACTCGCCCTTTACATAAGGGTTATCATTTGGCAAAATACCATTGCCATTAAAGGTGCCGCTATAGGTTTGGTTCAATGCCGCATACATAAGGTTAGTTTCTATACCAATGTTATCAGTAATATCAAATGCCAAATGTAGTCCACCGTTATATGATATTGATATGGTTTTATTCTCTTTAGGATTGGCAGCAGATGTATTGGAGTTCAATAACCAGAAGCTGTCAAGTCCACCTCTCAATCCTGCTTCTATTGATTGTGCGTTAGTAGTTGTTATTGCAGCTAATGCAGATAATGTTATTAATACTTTCCTCATAATGCCGTTTTTTTTGATTTGTAAATTTACGTTAAAACTATCTGTTTATTCATGTCCCAGGGGGGCCGGTAGAGATTGGTTCGTGCCTTTCAGAACACCAACACAATCCCTACCGATGGGTAACTACCCGTTAGGGCAATTACCTAATTCTTCATACTAAGTTGCAGGAAGAATGCTTTTAATATTTATAGAAGATATTATTTAAAAAGAAAGAACCTCTTGGGGATGATAGCAACATAAATCTCACTGCTTGGGCCTCCGTTTTGTTTTTTGCGATGACGAATGTG